>CAIUPC010000268.1 GCA_903900905.1 uncultured Acetobacteraceae bacterium | reverse complement strand
GAGCACCCGTACGGGCGCTCACCTCTCACCCGGGATGGGAACCCGCAACGATGGAGGGGACATTCCTACTTTGCTAAACCAGGGGACATTTCTACTTTGCCTTGACAGCGCGTTTTACGGTGTTTCTCTCGCGCCCGATTGCTGATAGCTGACACACCGCCATGACATACGATCCGACCATCAATCCGGCCCTCCTGCCGGCCGGCCTGCGCGACCTCCTGCCCCCCGATGCCGAAACCGAGGCATCGGCGGTGGAATCGCTCATGGATGTCTTCGCCGGCCACGGCTATCAGCGCGTCAAACCGCCGCTGCTGGAGTTTGAGGACAGCCTCCTCGCCGGCTCCGGCGCCGCGGTCGCGGACCAGACCTTTCGCATCATGGACCCCGATAGCCACCGGATGATGGGCCTGCGCGCCGACACCACGCCGCAGGTGGCCCGCATCGCCGCCAGCCGCCTGTCCCGCGCGCCGCGTCCCTTGCGCCTGTCTTATGCCGGCCAATGCCTGCGCGTCCGCGGTTCCGAGCTCGCCCCCGATCGCCAGATCGCCCAGGCGGGGATCGAGCTGATTGGCCATGACAGCCCGGAAGCCGACGCCGAAATCGTGCTGGTCGCGGCGGAGGCTTTGGCCGCCGTCGGCCTGACCCGCGTCAGCTTCGACCTGACCCTGCCGATGCTGGTCCCAACGTTGCTCGATGAAGCCGGGATCAAAGGCGCCGATCGCATCGCGCTCAGCCGGGCGCTGGACCGCAAGGACGCGGCCTCGGTCACCGAGCATGGCGGCCCTTTGGCGGCCGTTCTGACGGAACTCCTGCTCGCCGCCGGCCCGGCTGACCGGACCCTGGCGGCGTTGGAGGCAGCTTCCTTACCGAACGGGGCAGGGGCCCTGGCGGCCCGCCTCGCCGCCGTTGTCGCCGCCATCCGCGCCCAGGCGCCCGGTTTGCGCCTGACCATCGATCCCGTCGAATTCCGCGGCTTCCGCTACGAAACCGGCGTCTCCGTGACCATCTACGCCCCCGGCCGGCAGGAAGAGCTCGGCCGCGGCGGACGCTATGGCGGTGGGGAGGCGGAACCCGCCACCGGCCTGACCCTGTTCCCCGATGCCGTATTGCGCGCCGCACCGGCCCGCGACGCCCGGCCCCGGGTCTATCTGCCCTGGGGTTCAGACGCCGCCGCCGCCGCCTCGCTCCGCGCCGATGGATTTGCTACGGTCGCCGCTCTCGCCGCCGCGAGCGATGACGAGGCGGAGGCAAAACGCCTCGGCTGCACCCATGTACTACGCGGCACGAACGCCGCATCACTCACCACCGAAGGCTAACGCAATGGCTAATGTCGCCGTGATCGGCGCCCAATGGGGCGACGAGGGCAAGGGTAAGGTCGTCGATTGGCTCGCCAGCCGCGCCGATGTCGTGGTGCGTTATCAGGGCGGGCACAATGCCGGCCATACGCTGGTGGTGGGCAACGAGACCTATAAACTGTCGCTGCTGCCCTCGGGCCTGGTGCGCGGCAAGCTGGGCGTTATCGGCAATGGCGTGGTCATCGACCCCGAAGCCCTGCTGTCGGAGATCGCGCGCGTCCAGGCGCAAGGCCTGTCCGTCACACCCGACTCGCTGCGCATCGCCGACAACGCGGTGCTGATTCTGCCGATGCACGGCGCCCTCGACCGCGCCCGCGAGGCCGCCCGCGGCGACCGCAAGATCGGCACCACCGGCCGCGGCATCGGCCCGGCCTATGAAGACAAGGTCGCCCGCCGCGCGATTCGCGTCTGCGATCTGGCGGAGCCGGAGACGCTGGACGCCAAGCTCGACGAACTGCTGCGCCACCACAACACCCTGCTGGCGAGCCTGGGCGCGGAGACGTTCGACAAGGCCACCGTCCTCGCCCGCCTGCTGGAACTGGCGCCGTCGATCCTGCAATACGCCGAACCCGTGTGGGAGCGGCTGGACGGCCTGCGCAAGGCCGGCAAGCGCATCCTGTTTGAGGGCGCGCAGGCGGTCATGCTCGATGTCGATCATGGCACGTATCCGTATGTGACCTCCTCCAACACCGTCGCGGCGACGGCGGCCTCCGGCGCCGGGATTGGCCCGAATGTGGTCGGTTTCGTGCTGGGGATCGCCAAGGCCTATTCCACCCGCGTCGGCTCCGGCCCGTTCCCGAGTGAGCTGCACGACGATATCGGTGCCCTGCTGGGTGAGCGCGGGCATGAATTCGGCACCGTCACCGGCCGCCCCCGCCGCTGCGGCTGGTTCGACGCCGCGATGGTGCGCCAGGCGGTGAAGGTGTCGGGCATTCAGGGCCTGGTGCTGACCAAGCTGGATGTGCTGGACGGGTTGAAAGAGCTGAAGATCTGCACCGGCTACCGCATCCGCGGCGACGTATTCTCCCACCTCCCGGCCGCGCCGGGTGCCCAGGCGGCGGCGGAGCCGATCTATGAGGTGATGGAGGGTTGGGCCGGCTCGTCGCGGGGCGCGCGCTCCTGGGCCGATCTGCCGGCGCAGGCGGTGAAATATGTGCGCCGGATCGAGGAACTGGTGGAGGCGCCGGTGACCCTGGTTTCCACCAGCCCTGAGCGTGATGACACGATCATGGTGCGGGACCCGTTCCAGGATTGAGGGGACGGGGTGGGCCAGCCGCCGTCATGCCGACGAAGGTCGGCATCCACGCCTTCGCCGGCCGGATCGGAACAAAGGCGTAGATGCCGACCTGCGTCGGCATGACGTGATTCCCAGGGGGCTGGTAGGCGGCCGCAGTAGGCGCCCTTCGATCCGTAACCCCCCTCCCAAAACCAACGACGTGCCGAGTCCCCCCGCTTCATGCTAAGCACCGGTTAGAATCGCCATTTCGTGCCGGAGGAACCCGCATGCCCACCAATACCGATCGTAATCTCGCCCTCGAACTCGTGCGTGTCACCGAAGCCGCCGGCCTCGCGGCCTCCCGCTGGATCGGCCTGGGCAAAAAGAACGAAGCCGACGGCGCGGCCGTGGAGGCCATGCGTAAAGCCTTCGATGCCGTCGATATCGACGGCACCGTCGTTATCGGCGAAGGCGAGATGGACGAAGCGCCGATGCTGTTTATCGGCGAAAAAGTGGGCGCCGGCGGCCCGGCCATGGACATCGCGGTCGATCCGCTCGAAGGCACGACCCTGACCGCGAAGGGCGGGCCCTCCGCCATCGCCACCGTCGCTTTGGCCGAACGCGGCAACTTCCTGCACGCCCCTGACATTTATATGGAAAAGATCGCCGTCGGTGGCGGGCTGCCGATGGGGGTGGTCGATCTCGATTCCTCGGTCGCGACCAATCTCCGCAGTCTCGCCCGTGCCAAGAAATGCGAGGTGTCTGACCTCGTGGCCTGCATCCTCGACCGCGACCGCCATGCCGAGCTGATCGCCAAGACCCGTGAAGCCGGCGCCCGCATCATGCTGATCAGCGATGGCGACGTGGCCGGGGTGATCGCGACGACCATGCCGGAGTCGCTGATCGACATCTATCTCGGCTCCGGTGGCGCCCCGGAAGGCGTGCTGGCCGCCGCGGCGATGCGTTGCACCGGCGGGCAGATGCAGGGGCGCCTGATGTATGAGGACGAAGCGCAGAAGCAGCGCGTCCGCGACATGGGCCACGCCGATCCCATGAAGGTGTTCACCTGTGAGGAAATGGCGAAGGGCGATGTGATGTTCGCAGCCACCGGCGTCACCTCCGGCCCCATGCTGCGCGGCATCAAGCGCTTCGGCCATGGTGCCATCACCCATTCGGTGGTGATGCGCAGCCGCTCCGGCACCGTGCGCTACATCGAAGGCCACCACAATTTCGCGACCAAGACCTGGACGGCGACTTGAGCGAAACCGCGCTTGGGGTCGCCCGCAGTCTCGGTGGCCGCCGCTGGATCTGGCGCGCGGGGGAGGACCGGGTCGCCCTCGGTATCTCCCAGCGCCTGAACCTGCCGGAGATCGTCGGCAGGCTGCTGGCCGCGCGCGGCGTGGGCCTGGACGCGGCGGCGGATTTTCTGGAGCCGACATTGCGGGCGCTGCTGCCCGATCCGTCCGTGCTGATTGATATGAACCTGGCCGCCGAACGGCTGGCGCGGGCGGTGAAGCGGCAGGAAGTCGTGGGCGTATTCGGCGATTATGACGTCGATGGCGCCTGCTCGGCCGCGCTGATGGTGACGCTGCTGCGCGGCCTCGGCTGCGCCGTCTATCACCACGTGCCCGACCGGATGAAAGAGGGCTACGGCCCGAACGCCAACGCCCTGCGCGGGCTGGTTGATCGCGGCGTCAGCCTGATCATCTGCGTCGATTGCGGCACCGCCGCCGGGGAGGCGCTGGCCGCCGTCCGCGGCGAAGCCGATGTCGTGGTGCTCGATCACCACAAGGCCGAGGGTCCGCCGCCGGCGATCTTCGCCACGGTTAATCCCAACCGGCTGGACGATGCCTCGGGTCTTGGTGCGCTCTGCGCCGCCGGGATCGCTTTTCTGACCGCGATCGCGACCGTGCGGGCGTTGCGCAAGGACGGGCATTTCGCGGGCGGGAAAGAACCCGATCTGATGGGCTTGCTGGACCTGGTGGCCCTGGCCACGGTCTGTGATGTCATGCCGCTGACCGGGGTGAACCGGGCGCTGGTCTGCCAGGGGCTGAAGGTGATGGCCCGGCGCGGCCGGCCCGGCATCGCGGCACTGCTGGACGTGACCCAGGCGCGTGAAAAGCTGTCCACTTTCACCTGCGGCTTCGCCCTCGGCCCGCGCATCAACGCTGCCGGGCGGATCGCCGAACCCGACATGGGCCTGCGCCTGCTGCTGAGCACGGACCCGACCGAGGCCCTGGCGCTTGCCGAACGCCTCGACAGCGTCAACCGCCAGCGCCAGGAGGTTGAGGCCGGTATGCTGGAGAAGGCGATCTATGAGGCCGGCCTCCAGGCCGAATCCGGGGCGGCGGCCTTGCTCGTCGTCGGGGAGGCCTGGCACCCCGGTGTCGTCGGCATCGTCGCCGGACGCATCAAGGAACGGTACAACCGCCCGGCCTGCGTCGCGGGGATTGCTTCGGGGATGGCCAAGGGCTCCGGCCGATCGGTCACGGGGATCGATCTGGGGGCGGCGGTGATCGCGGCGCGCCAGGCGGGCATTCTGGCCACCGGCGGCGGCCACGCCATGGCCGCCGGCTTCTCCTTCCCCATCGATCGGCTCGACGACTTCCACGCGTTTCTGAACGATCGTCTGGCCGCGGCCCGCGACCTGCCGGGCGCGGCTGATTTGACGGTGGAGGGTACGATCGCGGTCGCGGGTGCGACCACGGAACTGGCCCGGCAGTTGGAACGGCTGGCCCCCTTCGGTGCCGGCAATGAGGAACCCACGCTGGTCCTCCAGCGCGCCCGCGTCGTGCGTGCCGATCGCGTCGGGAAGGAGGGCAATACGATTCGCGCTTTCGTGGAAGGGGAGGGCGGCGGCCCCCGGCTGAAGGCAATGCTGTTCCGCGCCCGTGAGGGGGCTCT
>CAIUPC010000267.1 GCA_903900905.1 uncultured Acetobacteraceae bacterium | reverse complement strand
GGCACGACCGGCAGCTACGGTATCGGCTTCATCGTCTGTGGCCTGCCGTCGCTGTATGTCGGGATCAACCTGCTGCGGCAGGGGAAACGGTTGCCGGAGGGCGCGGCAGGGGCTTAGCACCCCTATTAATAAATACGGCGACCTATCCAGGGCCGCCCCTCGGGTGGGGTGATGAAACCTGAGTATAAAGGTCGTCGTTATGCTCGGAGCCTCATTTTTTGGCCCTAGATCCGTTATCGTATTTAGGAAACAGAGCATTTAGCTGCACAGACAAATGGCTGCTCATGTGGGAATCGTGGCATCACAAATAGAAACCGAAGGAAACGAGGCGAAATTGGCTCGGATTCCAGTCACAGGAGTTCGCATCCCATTCCGTTCTGGCCGCACGTCGGCGTCCTAAAGCGGCGTTTGGTAATGGTCGTCAGTGCGGATGTCTGTGCGATCTGGCGGCAAAGAGAAGCGCACCATAATCTCGTCGACGATGTGCTGGATGAGAAGTTTGGTGTCAGCGTAGAGGACAAAACGTTCGGTTTCGAGATGGTAGACGACTCGCCCGCGCGGCCAGTCTTCATATTCGGTCCAGCGGGCCACGTCGGGGATGGCGGCCGAGTCTTCTGTGGTCATCGCGGCCAGCCTGTCCCAATAGTCGGAATGGGCGCCATGGTTGAGAAAATTGCCGTAAGTTTCGCCGTCTGCCAGATCGACGGAGTCGGCTAGCAAAAAGGGCGAGGCGCCGTTGGGTGTAATGCGCCAGAAAATGCCGATTTGCGGCGCGCCGGACAGTGGTATCAGATCCACGCAGGGATCGACTGCCGTCAGTCTAGCGCCTTCGCCGACGGCAATTTCCATCCCAACCTTGGCGGCATCGTGGAAGTCATTGCACTCGTATAGTCCTTCGTATGTTTGTCCGTTGAGGGTCCAGGTGATCATGAAGGTTTGTGGCATGGCTCGGGTCCTTTTTGGGCAGTGATGTATTCGCGTATGATAGCCGCGCGGCGTGGTCGATTCCGACGGAGGCACTCGCGTTGCGCCTGTTTAAACGCTTCGTATGCCCGGCACATTTGTTCGCGCTTGTCTTGTTGTTCGCGCGTCCTCCGTTCTCGTTTCTGCTGCTCGAAAGTTGTCCTGTCGCGCTCCACTTTTGCGGCGGCGAGTTGATCTGTTTCCCACTTGCGGTCAAACTCTTCGCGCTCTTGGCGTTGGCGTTGTTCACGCGTTTGGAGCCATTCTGCCTGTCTTTGCACCTCGGTTTTGCGAGGCTTGACTTGCATGCAAACCTCGCCGGTTGTCAGGTTAACGCAGGGGCCGGCGGGTCCTTCCGAAGTCCCTGGCCATCCACGTTCCACTTGGATCTTGTTGCCTCGGTCGCCCGGCGATCCTACGCCAGCGGCGTACAAGGTCGCCCATATGCGATCATCCACGTTATCCTCCTACTGGCTGTTCCAGTGAGCTTAAGATATTATGAATAAATAATGGAATTGAACCGCACACCTCGGATTTTGCGGCTCACGCTCCGACAATCCTAGAACCTGGTCCGACGTCCTGCGGGTTCTCGCTCCCTGGTCGGTTTAGCGTTTCGATAACAAGATCGCGCAAGTTGTCCGGAATAAAGCGAGTTTGCAGATACAAATCATGCGTCTCTTCCGGCAGCACGAACCAAGTACTATATCCTCTCGACACTGGATTCCCCTTGCTTCCGTCCCATCCATTCCAGCGCTGTGCCAGAGCGGGCTTCCAAAGGCCGTCGTCATCGTTCCGCCAGCGGCCTAGTGCCATCGACCAGTGTTTATTTTCGTAGAGGACGGCGATGAGTTGCCAGCTTCGCTGTGGCGCGATGACCGTACGCGGGTCGGCGCCGGTGTTTTCCGGACATGCGTGCGACATGATGGTCTCCTTGGGCTTGGTGCGTGCCGACGCCGGTATTGCGACGACACCATACTAGTAGCAGATCTCTCTCTCTAGTTAGCAAGGTAGTTCGTGTTATAGTTAGAGATTTATGTGGGCATGCTCCTGCCGTCGGAATATCACGAAATTGCATTATGGGAGTTGGATGACATTGCGCTTGCTGGTCCAGCTGCGCGGGCCCCCCTCGTCAGCCTGCCATTTCTGCTACACTAACCGAGAACCCGACGCTGCTCGGTACAGCGGTAACTCTCAATGCACGGGGAGATAAGCGCCGCCATCCACGCCTCATAGTTGTTAGACCCTAAAGTCATAGCAGCCGGGCATTCATTCGCCATGACCGAAAATAGTCTTTCACCCGACGCGAGATTCGGTAATTCTAGGGCATTGCCTTAGCCTTCCCCCCGAAGCAAGGAAGACAATCATGCTGGAAGCCAGCGAAGTATCCTTCACCGATGTGATGCAACGGGAAACAGCCCACATCCTCGACGCCTGCACCCGTTGCGGCAAATGCGCCGAGGCCTGCCCGATGACGGAACCGGCGGGTGTCGATACCTCCGATACCCCGGGCCTGGTCGCCGGCGTGCTGGACCTGCTGTCGGGCGGGGAGGGGACGCCGGGCGCCGAACGCTGGGCGACCGTCTGCTCCAACAGCGGCAAGTGCATCCCGGCCTGCGACTACGGGGTGAACCCGCGGCTGATGATGAACCTGGCGCGCATTGCCTCCAAATCCAAAGCCGGGGAGGCCGCGGTGCGCAAGGCCGGCAATACCTATTTTAACACCATGAGCCGCGGCACGCGGGTGGTGTCCCGCCTGATCCTGACGCCGGACGAGCTGGCGCGGCTGAACCCCGCGTTGAAGCCGGCGGGGGACTATGAAGGCACCCCGGACATCGTCTTTTACACCGGCTGCAACGTCATTAAGACCCCGCATATCGCGCTGCTGGTGCTGGATGTGCTGGACGCCTTGAACGTGTCCTATGAGGTCATGGGCGGCAACGCCACCTGCTGCGGCATCCAGCAGTTCAAGCAGGGCGACGCCAAAACCGCCGGCCGTGTCGGCTACAACACGATCGAGCGCCTCGGCCGCCCCGGCGCCTCCCGCGTGCTGGCCTGGTGCCCGAGCTGCCAGATCCAGATCGGGGAGGTCGCGCTGCCGGCGTTCAAGGAATCCTACGGCGCGACCCCGTTCGACATCGCACCCATCGCGGAATTCTTCGCGGAAAGGGTGGAGGATTTGCGGCGCCTGTTCGTGCATCCCGTCCATAAACGCGTGGCTTTGCAGGAACGATCCGCCCTGCCAAAGGTGATGGCGGCGGTGAAGACCGTGCTGGGCGCGATTGAAGGCCTGGAAGTCGTGGAGCTGGACGTGCCGGTGATGAGCACCCAGTCCATCCATCTGAACGTGGTGCCGAAATTCAAAGAAGAACTCCGCCAGCGCGAATTCGCCGCCGCGGCAGCGGCCGGGGTGACGACATTCGCCTCGGTGTTTCATGGCTGCCACCGCGATCTCGTGCCGTATCAGAACGACGTGTCGTTCGAACTGCTGAACTTCATGGAACTGGTCGGGGAGGCGATGGGCATCCATATCCCCGATGTCTACAAGCGGCTGAGCCTGATGGGGGACGTGGATCGTGTTCTGGCCGATAGCGCCGCGATGATCGCGGCGCATGGGATGGATGCGGCGATGGTGCGGGAGGTTGTGGCGAAGGATATGTTTGGCGGGCGGTGAGGGGGGACGTTCTTCCTCTCCCCCTCCCCTTGAGGGAGGGGGTCGGGGGGAGGGGTAATCCCCCGCGAATCCCTGCCGTTTCACCCCTCCCCCCGCCCCCTCCCGCCAGGGGAGGGGGAGAGTTCCCCGTTCAATACCCCATCAACCCCGCATACCGGTCCCGGTGAAACGCCGCATCCCCGAACGTCGCCTGTGCCACCCTGGCGCGTTTCATGAAGAACCCGATCTCGTGCTCGTCCGTCATGCCGATGCCGCCGTGCATCTGCACGCCCTCGTTGCCGCAGAGGAAGATCGTGTCATTGGCTTTGGCCTTCGCCAGGCTGGCCAAGGCCGCCGCATCGTTGGCGTGTTCATCCAGCGCCGACAGCGCCGCCAGGACCGACGACCGGGTTACCTCGATCTCGCAGAACATCTGCGCCGCGCGGTGCTTCAGGGACTGGAACGAGCCGATCTGAACGCCGAATTGCTTGCGGTCTTTCAGGTATTGGACGGTGCGTTCGAAGGCCTCTGCCGAACTGCCCAGCATTTCCGCCGCCAGGCAGGCGCGCGCCCGGTCCAGAACGATATCCAGCACATCGGCCGCCCCACCGACCCGGCCGAGCACCGTTGCGGGAGTGTTGTCCAACCGGATGATCGCGGCATTGCGGCTATCGACCATGATGGTGCGGGTCCGGGTGATGCCTTCAGCGTCGGATGGCACCAGGAACAGCGTGATCCCGTCGCGATCGCCCACCGCGCCGCTGGTGCGCGCGGCCACGATCAGCACATCCGCGACATGCCCATCCAGCACGAAGCGCTTGGTGCCGCTCAGCCGATACGCATCCCCATCGTCCACCGCCGTGGTGGCGATCCGATAGGGCGCGTGGCGGGAGGTTTCCTCTAACGCCAAAGCAAACAACCGCTCCCCCGCCACCAGCGCCGGTAAATGCTCGTCCTTCTGATCGGCTGAACCCGCGAGGTCCAGCAGGCTCGCGCCCAGCAGCCCCGTCGAAAGCAGCGGTGTCGCCGCCAGTGTGCGCCCGGCCGCTTCCATCACCTGGCCCAGCCCGGTGACGCCAAAGCCGGAGCCGCCCTGATCCTCCGCCACCAAAAACCCGGTCCAGCCCAGCTCCGCCATCTGCTGCCAGAGCGCGCGGGAGAACCCATCGGGGTCGTTGTCATCGCGCAGCTTGCGCAGCGCCGTAATCGGGGAGCGTTCGCGAAAGAAATCCAGCGCGGTATCCCGCACCATGATTGCGTCTTCGGATAATACGAGTGCCATTGGTATGGGTCCTCAATCCTGGTGTTTCGTATAGGGCGGCACATGCGCCAAAACCCGTTATCGTGTGGGGGCGGCACATGCGCGCAAAACCGTTATCGTGTGGGGATGGCACATCCGCCCAAAACCGTCATCCTCGGGCTTGTCCCGAGGATCCCCGCGGCACTGGCATTGATTTTATGGAGAAAAACCAACTCTCCTGCGGTTGGCGATCCTCGGGACAAGCCCGAGGATGACGAGTGCATAAACCCGAGCGCAGACGGGTTTATACGCAGCCGTGGCCCGGAACCCATGTCCCGCCCCCTCAATCCGGCAGGCCAAGCACGCGCTTGGCAATGATGTTCAACTGGATCTCGGACGTCCCGCCCTCGATCGAATTGGCCTTGGAGCGGAGCCATTCCCGGGTGAAGCGGAGCTCGTCGTCGGAGAAACCCTCGCCCTCCCATCCCAGGCCCTGAAAACCTTCGCCTTCCAGCAGCATCTCGTAGCGGCGCTTGTTCAACTCGGTGGCGTAGTATTTGAACATCGCCGACAGGGGGCCTGGTGGCGCCCCGGATTCTGCTTCCTCGGCGGCGCGCCGGCGGGTGAGCTGGAACGCCTGCGCATCCATCGAATAAGCCGCGATGTGATCCCGCAAGATCGGTTCGGCGATCTTGCCGTCGACCTCCCCCACATGCATCTTGGCAACGGTTTCCGGGGGAATTTCGAATTTCGCCGCCTGCCGCGCGCCGATGCCGCCAATACCCTTGCGCTCGTGTTCCAATAGCCGTTTGGCGATGGTCCAGCCTTTGTTCAG
>CAIUPC010000266.1 GCA_903900905.1 uncultured Acetobacteraceae bacterium | reverse complement strand
TAGGGTGTGCTCCGCTCCGCCCCTCCCCCCGATTTGCCGGGCGGAGCAGGGCGGATTGCTGCGGAGCAATCCGGGTTTCTCAGCCCGTAACACGGGTCGATCGAACACGGGTAAGGTTCCCAATATTGGGAAAGCGTGAATCCTCACCGAACTTGGCCGAGGTGCTGGGACGGCGCTTGTAGCACGAACTGGCGGGAGCGCGATTGGCGAGCGGCGTAGGTGCTATAATGCTTACGCGACGAGAACACGGCGCATCCATGTCGCGGGCGAGTGAGGTTGCATGAAGATTTTGTCGGCGTTGGCGATGCTTATTGCTTCCTCGTTCTTCTGGCCATGCATGGCAAGAGAACTATCGCCGGGTGTTGCGAATAGCCTCCCCACGGCAACGGAGGTCTTCCATCTCCGCTCTGAGTGTGCAGCTTTGGGTCGCAAGATACTCAACGACAGTCTTATCGGCCCCGGCTTATCACAATCCCAAGTATCGCACTACGATCCGAAATCAAATAGATGCTATATTGAATTGACAATACAGACAACACCTTGGGACCTTCTTACAGGGTCCGGCAATAGGATTGATGTTTATCTCTTCGACGGCCAAACGGAGGAGTTGTTGGCCGCTTCGCATTGGGAGGGAAGAAATGACCACAAATCCGGAATGGTTTTTGACCGACGCCACGAAACCACGGGCAACGAAAACGGCTTTTACGACGATACGAAATTATACATCGAGACATTGATGGACGAGGGACAACGATGAACTGACCATGGCTGTTTCGCCATTATGCCGGGTGATGACGCTCAACTGGTGCCGGGCAGGGCGGCGGGTTCGCCCGACGGAACCGAGTATCGTGCGCATCTCTGTTACCCCTTCCGCGTTCCCCCGTTAGTCGGAACGACGATCTGTCGCATGTACCCACCACAGCGCCGAAGCCGCACGCTATCATTTGGATTGCGTTAGCGCGGCTCGCAAGCGCCGCATGGTCTAAGCGCGCATGTCATCCGTCTTTGAACCACCGCTCGCCGAGACCTATCGGTCCTGGCAATTGGGACGTGGCTGTCGATGGGGGCAGTACGAGCCGCCGTTGATGGTTGCCCACCCCACGGGCTGCTGGCGATTGCGTTGGCTGGGGCGGACGTGGGGGGCACTCGTAGCGCGTGCCGCGTGGGCCTCGGCGCCCGCCACCGGGCCGGTAAGATCGGCGCGGCCGCTGACGAGGAAAAATGTGGTATGCTGTTACCGGAAACGCTCACGCGCCTGGCGGGGTCGAATCCCCTGGCGCGGTGATGTTGAACGAACGCAGCGCCGCAGTCCGGGCAGTCGAACCGCCACAGCGATACGGTGACCGCACGTCCCGTGTGGCTGGTGCGGGTTTCCTCGCCAACGCGGATGTAGTCCTGACCGTCCAGTCGAGACGCTGTGAGCATGTGACCCCGTGGTGCGGATGAACCGTTGAGCGAAACCAGTGGCCTAAGTTTGCCAGCAATTGAGTCTGGACCGGAAATTTTCTGGGAAGAAAAATGGGCGGGGGCGCTCCGCGCGATCATACGTCGTCCCATCGTCGTGCTATTTCGGCGTCCACTCCCGTGCACGGCGCTGCGCTTCCGCGATTTGAGCGGGTGTCATCTTGCGGGCAGCGAGGTCGCGGTTTTCCGCAGCCTGGGCCCGAGTTTTGGCATCCGAAAACTCGGAAGGTGAACCGGCAGCGGCGAGGTTGAACCACATATGCGCCAAAACGTAATCCTGCGGGACGCCCAGACCGTTGAGATACATGTAGCCAATGTCATTCTGTGCCCGGCCATGCCCCTGTGCGGCTGCCAGCCAGTACCAGTTCACCGCCAACGAATAGTTTTGTTGTACGCCCTGGCCATCTTGGTACATGAGCCCAAGATTATACTGAGCAGCGGCCAAACCATGGGCATAGCCCAGTTCGGCAGCCAACGGCCTCCACAAGCGAAGTGCGGTCACGTAATCCTGCCGTTGATATGCTTCCATGCCGTCATCAAATGGTCCGGCGGCGATTACAGGCCCGGCCACGGCAAGCGCCAGCAGCATCATCGTTGTCCGTATCGCGCGCACTGCATTCGCTCCACGCATGGCAGTCCCCGATTGGGTTGGCAGCCAGTAAGCACCTAAAGCAAATAGGATGCTATCGTGAAGGCTCCTTACAAGCCCGGCAGCTAACCCGCTTCGCCCGGACAGGGGAAGCGAATCGGGAGTGGCAGAAATCGGGCACAGCGATCGGCCGAGCAAGTGCTTGGGTAAGGCGAGCTCCCTGCGGCCAGTTTCAAAGCCGACACCGGTGGGCCGGATATCACAGGGGACGGTGGGGAACTTGCTGGCACAAGGAGAGATATCAGGCCGACCGTCATCATCGGCTGCAAATGATTTTTTTGCGGAGGCCGAGACGGACAGAAAGCGGTCACTCGCGCCGATTCTGCTACCTATGTGCTACCTAGGCGATTTCCTGCCCAGCGACTGGAATGCCTAACCCATTGAAAGAATTGGCGGACCCGATACGATTCGAACGTACGGCCTCTGCCTTCGGAGGGCAGCGCTCTATCCAGCTGAGCTACGGGTCCAGAAACGCCCTCATAGCCGGAAACGCGGGCGGGCGGAAGCCTCTCTGTTCAGAACTGCTTCAGCAAACGATCAATATAATCCAGCTCCGGCCGCGGCCGCTCCCGCTCCGCCCCACGGCGGCGCAATTCCTGCTGGATGGCCTGGGATTTCGCCCGTTCCTGCTCCTCCGGCACCACCACATCCTCGCCGCTTTCGTTCCCTGACCCTTCGCCGGTGCGCGGCCGGCCCAACGGGTCCCGTCCGGCCGAATCCGCCCGGCCGGGATCGCGGGAGGCCGGGCCGCCGCTGCGTCCCTGCTGCTGGCCGCCGGGATTGGTCATCCCGAACAGGTCGTCCTCGCCGGGTTCATCGCCTTGTCCCGGACGCGGTGGGCCGAATTTTCGGGCCACGGCCTGCCCCATTTCCCGCGCGCCTTTCTGCAAGGCCTCGATCGCGGCCTGCACCGATTCGCTGGCCGCCCGGTCAGAGCGTTCATTGAACTGCCGCCCCGCATCGCGCATCGCCTGGTCGGCCTCGCCCAGGCTGGGCGGGATTTCGCCGGTCAGGTCGCCAAACTGCTGCATCAGCTCGCCCAGCGCCCGCCGCAACGCCAGCTGCACCCGCCGATCGGCTTCGCGCTCCGCGTTGGGGTCGGTGGCCTGGGTTGGGGTGCCGAAGCGGCGGTTCTGATCCAGCCGGCGCTCGGTATGATCAAGCAACCCGCCCTCCCGCGCGATCATGTCCTGCACCGCGCCCATCTGCTGGCGGCCGCGTTGGCGTTGCGCGGCTTTGCCCTTGTCATCCTGGCCCGGTTTGGAGTCGCGGAGCTTGTCGAGCATACGCTCCAACTCCGCCATCTGGCGTTCCGCGTCGGTGGGACGGCCGGCGCGGGCGGCGTCGCGGGTACGATCGGTTTGGCGGTTCATTTCCTCCCGCGAAATCGGGCGGCCCTCGCGATCGACCAGCGCCGTCTCCCCGGCGCGGCGGGCTTCCTCGGTCAGCGCCTCGATATGCCGGTCGATCGCGGCCTGAAGTTCCCGCAACCGCGCGTCCAGCGCATCGCGCTTGTCCTGCGACGGGTCGTTCAACAGCGCGTCCAGCGCATCGCGCGCCGCCTGCCGTGCCTCTTCCAAGGCGCGCATGGTCGGTTCGGAGCGGCCTTCTTCCATGTGCAGCGCCAGCGCCCAAAGCCGATCCTGCGCCTCCGCCACGCTGCCGCTATGGCTCCGGACGAGGTGGTAATAGATGCCGCTCAGATTGAGCCAGGCCCCGATATCGTCGCCAAAGGCATCCGGTTTGAGCATCAGACTATCGAGCGCCGCCAGCTCATCGCCCCGATCCACCGGATGCAGCGACAGGCCCTTGCGGACGGCGATCAGGATCTGGGCGATCGGGTTCTGGAACGCGCGGCCGGGAAGTTCGAAGGTGACTTCGGCGCTGCGGCCGATTTGGCCGGCGGCGTCGCGGGCGATGAGGGTGGCGATGACGGGCAGGCCGGCCCAGACATGCGCGCTGAGATCCTGCTGACTGGCGCCCTTGGCCGATTTCGACGGCCCGCCCGGCAAGGGGATCGTGATGACGGCCGCCGGGGCCTCCACCCGTTCCGCCAGGCGTAGTTCGGCCTGGAGCGAGACCACGCCGTAGTCGTCATCCACTTTCCAGGGGAGCCTGGTTTCATCCGTCCCGGTCACCCGGCCGGGGTCGGATGGCCACGATACTGTCGGCGGCATGTCGGCGGCCACCGTCACATCCCACGCCGCCATCGTCCCGCCACCACGCTGCACCACGACCCGCCCGCTCGCCGGTAGATCGTGGGTGGCCTGCTGGCTGGTGGGATCGAGGCGCTGGAACGCCTGCTGCGCCCCATCCACCAGCAGCGTGGCCGTGTCGGCGGTTCCCGTGACGCCCACTGTCAGATGAGAGCCAACCGGGACGGAAACCGCGGTTTGACTGGCGCTGAGGATCGAAGGCGCCAGACCGGTATAGGCCGGTGGCGTGATCCAGGCCCGCAACTCCGCCGCGGCCGGTTGCGGCGCCAGCGGCCAGGTCGGGCGCAGCGCGGCCCCCAGCCGGCCGGGTGCGTCGGCCCCCGCGATCGCGAAACAGGCCAGCAAAGCCAGCACCAGCGCATGCCGGAACGCGCGCGGATCGCGGCGTGCCAGGTCGGAGCGCGGACCCGCCAGCCGCAGCCGCACCAGCACCGCCATCGCCCGCGCCACATGCGCCTGCCACAGCGCGCTACTATCGGGATCGGCGTGCGCGGGCCGATCGGTCAGAACCGCCAAGGGGCGATGCGGCAGCCCGGAATCGGCCTCCAACCGGCGATCCGCTTCCGCGATGCCGGGCCAATGCAAACCCCGAATGCCGCGCCCGATCAGCAGCAGCAGCGCCAGCCCGGCGGCCGCGAGCAGGGTGGCGTGCGCCCAAAACGGCAGGCGTTGCGGCAGGTCCAGCAAGGCGGCACACACAAAGACCCCGGCCACCGCGAAGGGCGGCCAGAACGCCGGCCAAACCGCTTCCGCCAGCAGCGCCAGGCGCGCCAGGAAGCGAAGTCTGGCCAGGCGGTTCATGGCAGGCGTTCGCCCGCCCAAAGGTCCTCATACGTCTGGCGTTCGCGGATCACGGTCCAGGTCTCGCCATCGACCATCACCTCCGCCGCCCGTGGCCGTGCGTTGTAGGCGGAGCTCATGACGGCGCCATAGGCCCCGGCGTCCAGGATCGCTACCCGCGCACCGGGGGCGAGCGGCGGCATCTGGCGGTCACGGGCAAAGGTGTCGCCACTCTCGCAGATCGGCCCCACGATATCCGCGGCACTCAGCGGCCCGACCGCATCGACAGCGGATACCGGCACGATCCCATGCCAGGCGTCATACATCGCCGGACGCACGAGGTCGTTCATCGCCGCATCCAGCACCACGAAGCGGGTCAACGGCGTCTGCTTGACCAGGACGACCGAGGCCAGCAGCAACCCGGCGGGGCCCACCAGCCAGCGGCCCGGCTCCAACGCCAGCGTCACATCCATGTTGTGGAACGCCGCCCGGATCGCCCCGGCCAGACCGGCCGGGCTGGGGGCGGGCTGATTGCGATAGGGAATGCCCAGCCCGCCGCCGCAATCGACGCTGTCGACCCGATGCCCGGCCTCCCGGATCGTGCGCACCAGGGTGGCGATACGGGCATAGGCGTCGCGATACGGCGCGAGGTCCAGAATCTGGCTGCCAATATGGGTGGCCAGCCCAATCGGTTGAATGCCGGGGAGGGCGGCGGCATGCCCGTACAGCGCGGCGGCCTCATCATAGGCGATGCCGAATTTGTCGGTGGCCCGGCCGGTGGAGATCTTGGCGTGACCGCCGGCCTCCACATCCGGGTTCACCCGCAGCGCCACCCGCGCCGTCCGGCCGAGGGACGTCGCGATCGCGGAGAGCATGGCCAGCTCTTCAGCGCTTTCGACATTGATCTGGCCGATATCCTCGGTCAGCGCGAGCGTCAGTTCGCGGGCGGATTTGCCCACCCCGGAATAGACGATATGGGCGGCGGGCACGCCGGCGCGGCGGGCGCGGCGCAACTCCCCCTCACTCACGACATCGGCGCCGGCGCCTTCGCGGGCCAGCAAAGCGATGACGGCCAGATGGTCGTTGGCTTTCACCGCATAATGCGGCCGGGCATGGAGGCCCGCGTCTTTCAGCGCCGTGTCCAGCGCCCGGTAGCGCGCCCGTAACGTGCCGGCGGAATAGACCCAGCTGGGCGTGCCCACCGTATCGGCGATGCGATTGAGCGGAACACCATCGAGCGTCAGCCCATCCATGGCGTTCATCGTGAGGTCCCCGCGCGCGGCGATCAACTCAGCCGGGGTCGGGTCATCCTTGGGATCAAAGGTCGTGTCGTGCGATGCCATGGGCGGGAGGTTAGCACGCAGTTTGGGGCCGGTCTTGCGGGATTTGCCGGTGTTGGTTGATGGGGGAAGGGGTATCGCATGTGGCGGATGAACGCCAAAACCCGTCACGCCCCATTCTTAGCGGGGTGATCCTGCCTCAGACTGGGACGGCCGACGGCGCCGCTGGGTCTTACGCCGCCATCCGCAGGATGATTTCGGCCAGGCCGCCTTCATTGACCTGTGCGGCGGCTTCCGCGACCTCGAACCACCTTGTCTCCCGCTGATGCTTTTCGGGCCAGTCGTCGAGTTGCTGGTCTACCCACATCAGATAAACATGGACCTGGCAGAGCAGGGGGGCGCTGTTGATCTGCTTGGCATAGTGGAACACGCCGACGGGGGTCTTGCTGGCGACGCGGCCGACGAGGCCGGCTTCTTCATACGCTTCCTGGGCCGCGACCTGACGCGGTTTCAGGCCTTTGATCGGCCAGCCCTTGGGGATGATCCAGCGTCCGGTGCCGCGGGACGTCAACAGCATGACCTCGCGCTTCCCCTCGTCGTTCAGACGGCAGGGAAGGGCGGCAAATTGCGTGGCGTCGCGGGCTTTCAACTTTGGCATGGGAGCGTGCGTATAGCGTAGTTTTACGCATGCGTCACAGATTCTACGCGCCGTCAGGCCGCCATACGCAAAATTGTCATGATACCGTCAACATTCTTGATAGGGCGCGGGTTTGTGTGGAGGTAGTGGTCAAGCAAAGCCGCCTGAGCGATCGCGGAAAATTGTTCCGATGTCACGCCAACCGCGCGCAATGTGCGCGGCATATCCAGACCAGTAATAAATTCATCCAGGACCTCCCACGCCGGACGTCCGGAGTGGCCCAACGCCTCCGCTACCGCCGCTTGTTGGGTCGGGTTGAAGGCTTCGTTGTAGCGCATGACAGCGGGCAGCATGACGCAGGACGTATAGCCATGCGGCACGTCGCAGGTGCCGCCGAGCACATGCCCGATTCCGTGCGACGCACCCTTGGAGACGCCGAATCGGTGGTGCTCCATCGACATCCACATCGCCAGCTGCGCATCCAGTCGCGCCCCCAGATCCGCCGGGTCGGTGAAGGTGCGGGGGAGGGCGCGTGCCAGCAGCCGAATGGCGGCAAGGGATTCGACGGAGGCGCGGACATCGGCGTTGGGCGCGCACAGCGATTCCACCGCGTGATCCAGCGCCCGCACGCCGGTCGACAGCCACAGCCATTGCGGCGTGCGCAAGGTAACCGCGGGGTCGAGCACGATGACGCGGGGGACCAGGCGCGGGTGGTGGTAGATCTCTTTCAGCGCGGTTCTTGTGTCGGTGGCGCCAGCCATGGCGTTGAAATCCCCGGCCGACAGCGTGGTGGGGATCGCGATCTGGTCCACGGTGGGGCCGTCATAGGCGGGGGCGATGCGGCGGCCCTCCGGCGTGACCTGGATGGCGAAGCGGTCGAAATCCTCGATGCGGGCGATGTCGTGGCGCAGGGCTAACCGCACCATCTTCCCCGCATCCGTCAGCGACCCGCCGCCGAAGGTCACGATCAAATCGGCATTAAGCGCGCGGGCTTGCAGCGTCGCATTGAGCACGGCCTCCCGCGGGGTATGGGACGGCATGCCATCGTAGGAGCCGGCGTAGCGCGCCCCCAGCGCGGTGCGCATGCCGGACACCCAGTCCGTGTCGCGATCGAGGGTGCGGCTGACCATGAGGAAGACGCGGCTGGCGCCGAGGCGGGCGGCTTCCTCCGCCAGCACGGCGGTGGCGGGACGGCCATAGATGATGCGGTCGATGGGGACGCTTTGGTAGACGCCGGCGATGGTCATGGGTGTTGGTGCCCCCTCTCCCGTCATCCCCGTGCGTGTCCCGGGGATGACGGTGTGCTGTGGGCGCAAATGCCCCCGATCAGAACTTCGAAACGCGGGTTTCTTTCGCGGTGATGAACTCCAGCAGCGCCGGGGTGCCGTTCCGGGTCTGCTCGATGCCGCGCAGGATCGCCGCGCGGATCTGATCCGGCTGGGTCACGCGTTCGCCATAGCCGCCGAACGCCTTCGCCATATCGGCATAGTTCCCCGAGATATCGGTCGAACGGTATTTCTCCGTCGAGATCGGCATCACCTTCAGCTCGATCGCCATGGAGAAGTTGTTCAGCAGGATCGACAGGATGGGGATCCGCTCACGCACCGCGGTTTCGAAGTCCATGCCGGTAAAGCCGATAGCGGCATCGCCCCAGAGGTTGATGCAGAGCTTGTCCGGCTTGGCCAGCTTCGCGCCCATCGCCAGACCAAGGCCCATGCCGAGCTGCGTGGTCTTACCCCAGCCGATATAGGACATCGGCGTGGTCGAGACCCAGAACGGCGAGATCTGGTCGCGCGGGCTGCCGGCGTCATGGGTGATGATGGTATTGTCGATATCGACCGCACCCATCAGCTCCTTGATCACGCGATAGGGCGACAGCGGGGCTTCGTTGAAGTCCAGCAGCGGCTGCCATTGCGCCATCCACTCGGCGCGGATCGCCTGGATTTCGGCCACGACCTCTTTGGTGTCGCGGTTCGCTTTGATGGTCTGGCGCAGTTCCCCGATCAGCGCGGCCAGCGTCAGTTTCGCGTCGCCGACGAGGCCGATATCGCTGACGATATCCTTGTTCAGATGGTTCGGATCGAGCGTGGCATGAATGTATTTCTTGCCCTTCGGGAACTTGATCCCGAAATTCGTCTCCGTGAACGAGCACCCGATGCCGATGATCAGGTCCGCGTTCTGCACGAAATGATGCACCGGCTTGGGCACCGCGTTGCCGCCGGAGCCCAGCGAGAGTTCATGCGTTTCCGGGAACGAGCTCTTGCCGCCGAGGCTGGTGGTGACCGGCGCGCCGAGCAGTTCCGCGAGTTCGCGCAGTTCCGGCCAGGCTTCGGCCCACTGGACGCCGGTGCCGGAATAAATAACCGGGCGCTTCGCCGCCAGGATCGCGGCGGCGGCTTTGCGCACATCCACCGGATCGGGGCCGTACTTGTGCACGCCGACGGGGGTGTAATCGAGGTCGCCGATTTCCTCATTCCAGATATCGGTCGGGATTTCAACGATCGCCGGGCCGGAGCGGCCGTTGCGGATGTTGCT
Source organism: uncultured Acetobacteraceae bacterium (assembly GCA_903900905.1). Lineage (GTDB taxonomy): Bacteria > Pseudomonadota > Alphaproteobacteria > Acetobacterales > Acetobacteraceae > Rhodopila. The sequence goes on along the minus strand of CAIUPC010000266.1, from coordinate 761 downwards.
CATCGCGCGGCGCATGATGTTGGCGATTTCGCCGGGCATGTTCACCATCTCGGCCGACTTCGACACGCCGCGCATTTCGCGGACGGAACCGAAGTTGGGGTCGATGCCGGCGATGCGGCGCGGATAGCCCTGCGGGATTACCAGCAGCGGCACCGATTCCGCATAGGCCTGCGCCACGCCGCCATAGGCGTTCTCCGCCCCCGGCCCGTGCTGCATGCAGAAGGCACCGACTTTGCGGCCGGAGGTCACGCGGGAGATGGCGTCGGCCATGTGCAGGCCGATCCGCTCCTGGCGGACGATGATGGGGCGGATGTCGGCCGCGGCGGCGAATTCCAGCAGATGATTGACGGGATAGCCGCAGAGGATCTCGATCCCCTCACGCTTCATGATTTCCGCGATGGCCTGGCCGACTTTCATGGCGCTCGTTTCCTGTGATTGAATTTAGCTAGATGGCGGCACGTTAGGCCCGGGGCGGGCGGCTGGCAACGTTGGGGGCAGGTCCAGGGTGATCGCATTTGGATCGACGTGCGCCCCAGTCGAACCCCCAGCGTCATCCCCGCACTTGTTCCGGGGACCAAGGTTTCCGCCGCTGCCGCGCTTGGTCCCCGGGACAAGCCCGGGGATGAGTGCGTTCGTGAGGACGCTTTGTCAGCACGGTGCGAGTCCGTGTGCGGGTTGGTCGCAGCCCGGTAATTGAAAGTAACTGCGACATCGCGAGATGTGGTGGAGAGCAACTGGAGATGAAGCAGCAGTCCGTAGGC
>CAIUPC010000265.1 GCA_903900905.1 uncultured Acetobacteraceae bacterium | reverse complement strand
GTGGAACAGGCCGCGGACACGTCGCGTCAGGTCAAGATCCTGGAAGACTCGGCCGGCAAGATCGGCGACGTTGTGAAGCTCATGACCGACATCGCCGAACAGACCAATCTCCTCGCGCTCACTGCCACCATCGAAGCGGCGCGCGCCGGCGATGCCGGCAAAGGCTTCGCCGTGGTCGCGAGTGAGGTCAAAAGCCTGGCGACCCAGACCTCCAAAGCCACCGAACAGATCAGCCAGCAGATCGGCCAGATCCAGGCCGCGACCAACGAAGCCGTCGCTGCCCTCCAGGGCATCGCCACCACGATCGGGGCGGTCAATCAGATCGCCGCCGCCATCGCCGCCGCGGTGGAAGAACAAGGCGCGGCCACCCAGGAAATCGCCCGCAACGTGCAACAGGCCGCGGCCGGCACGCAGGAGGTTACTTCCAACATCGCCGGTGTCAGCGAAGGCGCCGGCAGCACTGGCACCGCCGCGACCGAAGTACTGGAAGCCGCGGCGGAGCTGTCCCGTCAGGCAGATCAGCTAAACGGGGAGGTGACACGGTTTCTGGCCGGGGTGAAAGCGGCATAATTGGCCCCCGGGGGGAATGGCGAGGGGACGGTGCCTCTACCGCACCGCCCCCAGCATCTCATGCACCTCATATGTCATCACCGCCAACGCGCCCGTCAGCCCCAGGTACATCGCGGTGTATTCCAGCTTTTTGGCGGCCGGGATGCCGTAATAGGCCTGATTCTCCGGCGCGTTCTTGTCGTAACGCCAGGCCTTCACCAGCTGCGGCGCCGCGAACAACACGACGATGAACAGCACCGGACTCGGCCGCCAGGCCAGCAGGCCCAGCATCAGTGGCACGCCGAGGAACCAAATACGCGGCCCGAGCACCGCCGTCACCCGTCCGCCGTCCAGGGGTGACATCGGCAGCATATTGAACAGGTTCAGGAGAAACCCGGAATAGGCGATCGCCAGCAGCAATTTGCTGTCGTATTCCCGCGCCGCGAAATACACCGCGAAGGCGCCAACCGTGCCCAGCAGCGGGCCACCAATGGCGACATGCGCCTCGGTCTCCACATCGCGGGGCTGCTCTTTCAGATCGATCCAGGCCCCCAGAAACGGAATGAAGGTCGGCGCACCCACGTTCAGGCCGCGCTGTTTCGCGGCGATGAAGTGCCCCATCTCATGCGTGAACAGCAGCGCGATGAACCCCGCCGCGTAGCGCCAGCCCCAAATGCTCGCATAGACCACCAGCGACAGCAGCATCGTGCCGCCGGTCGTCAGCAGCTTGCCAAATTTCAGCCCCCCGAACAGCAGCAGCAGCAGGGTTTTGATCATGCGTCCCCGCCGGTGTTGCGGCGTCCGCGGAAGATTTTACGCAGTGCCAGGCCGGCGCCAGCGAGCAAGACCGCACCGATTTTGGCGAATTTCAGCACGAACACCCCGGCCAGGGCGAGGAGGCCCAGCTTCTTCGCCGCGACCACCCCGACCAAAGCGGCAAGTCCATATTCCGCGATGTGATCGGTCGAGGCGTTGAAATCCTCATACCGCTTGCCGTCGAGATAGCTCAGACCGGCCAGCAACGCCCCTGCAACCTGCCGTTCGGTCGCGATCCGTTTGGAATCCGTCAGCAGCGCCAGGCTGAAATACCCGTCCCGCCCCAGCGCGTAGGTATTGTAATTGACCGCCTGCACGCCGCCATCCGGCTGCCCCTTGCGTTTTTGCGCCAGCGACCAGACCAGCCGATGCGTGGCGGGGTCATATTTTGGCGGGGCGATCCAGCCGATAACCTCCATCTCCTCGAACCCGCGGGCGACGCGATCCTTGTTGCTTTCCTCGGCGCCCTCCCGGATCGAGGTCAGGAGTTCATCGGCCTTCCAGTCCTTGGCGTCGTCGTCCTTGATATAGCCCTCTTTGACGAAGCGGATGACGACGACCCAGTCGTCGTTGCGCGCGGTACCCAGCACCAGCCCCACCGGCGCGGTTGGCACCCGGTTGCCCCAGGCGCGCAACAGCCGGGACGCTTCATTCGGCGGCACGAACAGCATGGATTCCGGCAGATGCAGCACCGCCTGGTCCAGCAATGGAATATCGGCGGGGCCGTTGGTGCCGGTGCGTTCGGCCGCGGCGCCGGCTGCGATCAGCTCCTGCTGCCGGGCCTCGGCACTTTGTGGCGCGGGTGCCTGCTGGGCGTGACCAGCGGTCTGGGTCAGCAGCACCAGACAAGCCGCCAGCAGCCAGCGGCGTAGGGAGGCAGTCACGGCATTCGTCCCTTTCAAACAGGCGCCCCATTCTGCCCGGCCCCCACCCGTTCGGCCAGAGCAACAGCCAAGCCACTGTTTCAGACCGATGAATTATGCGCCCGTGATCCCCCGAGGCGCCGCCGCCCGGCCGAGCCGATCATTGATGGCGAGGCCGAGGCCGGTGAGTGGGATGGGCATGACGGCGATGTTGCGCAGGCCCAGGCGTGCTCCCTCGGCATCAAGGACCCGCAAGCCTTCGAACAGCCGCGCCGCCGCTTCGGCCGGATCGCCGCTGGGGCTGAGGGAGAACACCGCCCCCGCCCGGCTCAGCGGCGGGCCGAAGGCCAGTAACGCCTCCTCGGGCGCGACCGCTACCGCGTTCAGTCGAACCGGCAACGACGGTGCGTAGTGCGATTCCAGCATGCCCGGGGAGCGCAAGGCGCCACCGGGTGTGACCCCGCCGCGGGCGACGGGGCCGATCAAAGCCTCGATCGCTTCCACTGTCGCGCCGCCCGGGCGCAGCAAGATCGGCTGCTCACCACTCAGATCGAGCACGGTCGATTCTACCCCCACCGCGCAGGGCCCGCTATCGAGGATCGCGGCGATCCGCCCGCCCAGCCCCTGCATCACATGCGCCGCCGTCGTCGGGCTCACCTGCCCCGACCGATTCGCCGAAGGCGCCGCGATCGGCCGCCCCGCCGCGCGCAACAGGGCCAGGGTGACGGGGTGCGCGGGCACCCGTACCGCCAGCGTATCCAGTCCGGCACCGGTCAGCAGCGCCACCGGACACCCCGGCGCGCGGGGCAGCACCAGGGTCAGCGGGCCGGGCCAGAGCGTGGCGGACAGTGCTAACGCCTGTTCATTCGCGACGACATGGCGAAAGGCAGCCTCAGCGGAAGCGTAATGGCAGATCAGCGGATTGAAATGCGGCCGCTGCTTGGCGGCGAAGATCCCCGCCACCGCGGTCGGGTTCGTGGCATCGGCGCCGAGGCCATAGACCGTCTCCGTCCCGAAGGCGACCAGTGCGCCATCGCGCAACAAAATGGCCGCGCGCGCGATCCTGGCGTCATCGTCCTGCAAGATATCGGTCATAGGCAGCCAATAACCGCCCCGCCGGGCATGGCAAAGCCCCGTCGGCACAGGTAAAACCAGATGAACCAAATTCCTGGGGGACTCCCGCTCATGCTCGACATCACCTTCGCCAAGCCGTCACTGCCGCAATCCGGCGCGCTGGTCCTGCTCATCGCGGAAGGCGACAAGCCGTCCGGGCTCTGGAAGCAGGCCGATGAAGCCACCGGCGGCGCTATTGGGCGGGCGCTGGAGGTCGCGGAATTCAAGGGCGGTAAGGGCAAGACCTGCGCCATCCTCGCCCCGGGCGCCGGGCTGTCGCGTGTGCTGGCCGTCGGCCTTGGCAAATCGGGCGACCTGAAACAGACCACCATCGAAGCGGCCGGTGGCGCCATCGTCGCCGCGTTGGGACGGGAAGAGACCGCGACCGTGGCAACCGGTGGGCTGAAGCCGGCGCAGGCGGCGGAAGTGGCGCTGGGTGCCGTGCTGCGCGGCTACCGCTTCGACCGTTACCGCACCAAGGAAAAAGCCGAAGACAAGCCGAAGCTCGCCAGCCTGACCATTGCCACCAGCGATCCCGCCAAGGCGAATACGGCCTGGGGCAAGCTCAAGGGCGTGGCGAACGGCGTGTTCGTGGCCCGCGACCTCGTGAGTGAGCCGCCGAATGTGCTCAATCCCGCCGAAATGGCGAAACGCTGCGAAGCGCTGGCCGAACTCGGGCTGACCGTCGAAGTGATGGGGCCGGAGGAAATGGGCAAGCTCGGCTTCGGCGCCCTGCTTGGCGTCGCCCAGGGCAGCGTCAACGAAGCCCGCATGGTCGTGATGCACTGGAACGGCGCCGGCGGGAAGAAAAGCAAAGACAAGCCCGTGGTCTTCGTCGGTAAAGGCGTGACCTTCGACACCGGTGGCATCAGCATCAAGCCGGCCGGCGGCATGGAAGACATGAAATGGGACATGGCCGGTGCGGGCGCGGTTATCGGCCTGATGGCCGCCCTCGCGGGCCGTAAGGCCAAGGTGAACGCCATCGGGCTGGTGGGCCTGGTGGAGAACATGCCCTCCGGCTCCGCCCAGCGGCCCGGCGACGTCGTCACCAGCTATTCCGGCAAGACGATTGAGGTCATCAACACCGACGCCGAAGGCCGTCTGGTCCTGGCCGATGTGCTTTGGTACGCGCAGGAGAAATACGATCCGAAATTCATGGTCAATCTGGCCACGCTGACGGGCGCGATCATCATCGGCCTCGGCCATGAATATGGCGGCTTGTTCTCCAACGACGACGACCTGGCCAAACGCCTGACAGAGGCCGGAGAGGCCACCGGTGAGAAACTGTGGCGCATGCCGTTGCACGATAATTACGACAAGCAGATCAAGTCCGACATCGCCGACATGAAGAACGTGGGCGGGCGTCCCGGCGGATCGATTACCGCGGCGCAGTTCATCCAGCGCTTCGTCAACGGCAAGCCCTGGGCGCACCTGGACATCGCCGGCATGGCCTGGAGCGGCAAGGACGCCGCCACCACGCCCAAGGGCGCGACGGCCTATGGCGTGCGCATGCTCGATCACCTCGTCGCCGAACACTACGAAGACTGATCCTCCCGCATGGCGGAGATCGGCTTTTACCACCTGACACGTATGGAGCTGGGGCAGGTTCTGCCCCAGCTTCTGGGCCGCACCGTCGCGGCGGGCCAGCGCGCACTGGTGCTGTGCCCAACGGAGGAGGTGGTCAAAGCCCTGGACAAAGCCTTGTGGCAGGCGCCCGAGCCGGATTGGCTGCCTCACGGCACCCCTTCTGACGGGGATCCAGACCTGCAACCGGTCTGGCTGGCGGTGGAGGATGACGCCCCGAACGGCGCCCGGTTTCTGTTTTTGGTTGAAGGTGCGGACACGCCGCGTTTAGCCGGTTTCGACCGGGTGTTCGATCTGTTTGATGGCAACCGGGAGGCTGAAGTGACCGCCGCCCGCGGGCGTTGGAAAGCGGCGAAGGCGGCGGGGCACACGCTGACATACTGGCAGCAGGGACCGAAAGGCTGGTCAAAAAAAGCTTAGAGCGTGAGCGTGCCTCGGGCGGGAACAACCGCGGCTGGCACGACGCGATAAAGCAAGCGGCAGGGCTGGATGCGCCCCATTCCGCGCCAGCCGTAATAGGCTGCTAGCGGGCTTTTGCTTTGGCTTTCGGCGACGGCAGCAGCCACCATTTGACCGGCTCCGCTTCCACAGCCGGCTGCATGACTGTTTTAATGGCTGATTTGGAGCCGGGCGGACGGCCGCGTCGTGCGGGCACATGCTCGTCAATGTGGCGGACATTCGATGCGACCGGCGCCAGTTGGATGGCGGGTTCCGGCACGACGGTCTGCCGCGCCGCGGCGGTGCGGTCCCGCTCATGCGCGTGTGTCATGGCCTCGGCCCGTTCCAGCGCATCACGCAGGGCGCGTTCCGCGGTTTTGCGGGCTGTGCGCTCTTCCGCGAGTGCCGCCTGGGCCGCGCGGCGCGCATCGTCCGCGGCTTCAATTTGTTCGTTTAGCGCTTTGATCTCTTCTTCCCAGGCCGACGACGTTTCCGCGCGGCTGGCGGCGGCTTCGCGCTCCCGGCGGGCGATGTCCACAGCTTCGGCTCTGGCGAGTTCCGCATGTCCGATTTTGGTCTTCAAATCGCGGATTTGATTCTGCGCGTCGGTCAGCGCGCGCTCGGCGCGTTCCCGGTTGGCGGTTTCCGCGGCCAGGGCGGCTTCGGTGCGCTGCAGGCGGCTGGATTGCGGCACCGCGGCGGCGGCGCTGTCGGCTCCGGGATCCCTGCGGACAACGGTGACAGGCACTTCGCCATCCTGCACGAAGCGGCGGCGTTGCAGTCCCTGATGTCCGCCGCCGTGCCCACCGTGGCCAAAGCGGTCTTGCGGCCGCCCCCCTTGGTCACCGCGCTCGTTATCATGACTGTTGCGCATGCCCTGGCCGAACAAGCCCAGCGCCCGGCGCATCTGCGCTTCGGTGTCAGACAAAGGGTTGGATTCAGGCGTCGCTGACTCAGAGGCCAGGGACATACGCCCGGCAAGGTTTTCCGCGGAGAGTTTTGAGTTTTCAGACACGTGTGTCACCTGGGTTCAATTGGGACATTTCCGCCTCTGCGAAGATCAGCGTCTGAACTGGCACAAACGTCATGACGCTTCGAAATGGCGCAGCGGTAACCCGCCAGCTCATCGAATAATCCGGTGCATCGTGGACGCTTAACAGGAACAGAGTTAATGACCTTGCATTCTCTTTATGGCATCCAAGCGGGCAGTTAACCGATTTTTCAGAAACTGCGATTGCGCTTAAGACAGCCAGAGTTATCGGCTCAACTTAGGAGCGCATTCTGGACAGTGCAAGGGTTTCGCCCGATTCGTTTATATTTTCTCGCCATTTTCGTCGAATGGCTGCGTTGCGCCAGCATGAGGCCAAACGGTATTTTCCGATCATCGACAACCACGACATGCGGAATCGTAAGTCCCGATAAGGTTTCAGCTGATTTAATTGACTTGAGATCGTGGGTGCGGCCGGACAGGCGGTGCCGGACTCACGGCCATGATGTTCCAGGGGCGTTTACCGCGCCGCCATAGTTGCGAATTCCCCTGGTCAAATGCCTGTCCCTGGGCCAGAGTTGGCACAGGAAACGTCAAGCGAATCAATGGAACTCGATCTCAATCTTCTTGGCAACGCGCTGGTGTCCGGCCTGCTGCTCGGTGGCTTTTACGCCGCGGTGACCGTCGGCGTGTCGATCTCGTTCGGCATGCTCGACATCGTCAACATCGCGCATCCCGCCTTCATCATCCTCGGCTCCTATATCGCCTATATCGCCAACAGCACGCTGGGGATGGACCCGATTCTGGCCAGCATCCTGGGCATGCCGGCGTTCTATCTGCTGGGGATGGCGATATACCATATCTATGACGTGTCATTCGAACGACGAGGCGATAACGGGCTGCGTGGTCTGGCCTTCTTCTTCGGCATTCTGTTCATCACCGAAGTCACGCTGGTGCTGGTGTTCGGCGTCGACTACCGGTTGGTCGAGGCATCCTATATCGGCGTCAGTATCCACCTCGGCCCGATCGATCTGCCATTGCGGCTGCTGGTACCGTTCGGCATTTCGCTGGTGCTGATGGGCGGGTTGCACCTTTACATGAGCCGCACCTTTATCGGCCGCGCCATCCAGGCCGTGGCGCAGGACCCGCTGGCGCTGCGGTTGATGGCGGCAGACCCCAGCAAAATCAAACGCATCGCTTTTGGCCTGTCGCTCGCCACGGCTTCCATCGGCGGCGCCATCCTGATCATCATCCAGCCGGTCGAGCCGTCCATTGGGCGCGACTATATCGGCCGCATCTTCGCCATTTGCGTCATGGGCGGTCTTGGCAGCTTCGCCGGATCGCTGGTCGCGGCCATGGCGCTGGGCATCATGGAGAGTATCACCTCAACCTTCTTCGGCCCCTCCTGGTCGCCGGCGGTCTCATTCGGCTTCCTGCTATTGACCCTCGCTTTCCGGCCGAGCGGCCTGTTCGGGCGTGCCTAGATGCGCAACAGCGCCTTCTTCGCCGCTTTGGCCGGTGTCGCGATCCTGGTCTTCGGGGCCGCGAAGCTGATCGACAATGCCTATGTGTTCTTCGCCGGTTACGTGGTGCTGCAATATATCGTGCTGTCCACCGGCTGGAATATCCTTGGCGGCTACACCGGCTATGTGAATTTCGGCACCGCTGCCTTCTTCGCCATGGGCGCCTATAGCACCGTCGCGCTGCATAAGCTGGTGCCAGGCCTGCCATTGCCGGTGATGATGGCCTTCGGGGGCTGCGTCTCGGGGCTCATTGGCCTCGGCACCGGCTATCTGACCCTACGTCTGCGCGGCACTTTTTTCGGCATCGCCACTTTGGCCTTGTCGGTCGTGGTGCAAACGCTGATCACCAACTGGAGCTTCGTCGGCGGCTCCCGCGGCGCCTATGTCGTGCGGCCGGACACGACCGCTTTCTTCGCCATCGACTATATCGAATATCTGTTCCTGCTCATGCTCGGCCTGTCGGTGATCGCCGTCGGCGTCGCCCGCGCGATCGAGAAATCCAAGCTCGGCTATGGCTTCGCGACCATCCGCGACGATGAACTCGCGGCCGAGGCCTCGGGCGTGCCAACGCTGCGTCTGAAGCTGCTGGCCACCGCGCTGTCGGGCGGCTTCATGGGCATGGCCGGCGCGCCCTTGCCCTATTATGTGACCTATCTCGACCCGGCCTCCGGCTTCAGCCTCAGCTACGCCGTCAACACCATCGCCATGCCATTGATTGGCGGCACCTCCAGCTGGCTCGGCCCGGTCATCGGCGCCGTCTTGCTGGGGACGTTGCAGCAGGTGGCGACGGTGACGATCTCCTCGGCGCTGTCGCTGCTGATCGTCGGCGTGATGCTGGTGGGCTTCGTCATCCTGGCCCCCAAGGGCATCATCGGCTGGTTCGCCCCAAAGCGGGGGAAGGGCGCATGAGCGAGGCCATTCTTACTGTCTCCGGCCTCGGCAAGCGCTTCGGCGGCTTCGTCGCCTTGGCCGACGTCGAACTGGAAGTCCGCAAAGGCGAGCGGCTCGGCCTTATCGGCCCCAACGGTTCGGGCAAAAGCACCTTCGTGAACTGCCTCTGCGGCACGCTGCGCAACGACGCCGGCAGTGTGCGGTTCAACGGGCGGGTGCTGGACGGGCTGAAAGCCCATGAACGCACCCGCCTCGGTATCGCCCGCAGCTTCCAGCTGCCGCGCCCTTTCACCACCCTGACCCTGGCTGAGAACCTGCGTATCCCCTTGCTCTATGTGGTGCAGACCCGCGGCGGCACCGGCGACATCGACAAGCGCTGTCTGACCCTGCTCGACATGGTCGGGCTTGCCGGCAAGGCGCATCAATTGCCAACGGATTTGACCCAGATCGAAATGCGCAAGCTGGAACTGGCCCGCGCCATGGCAGCGGAGCCCAGCCTGCTGATCGCCGATGAGGCCATGGCCGGCCTGTCGCATCAGGAAATCGACGATATCCTGGCTCTGCTGATGCGCCTGAACGAGCAACAGGGGGTCACGATCATCATGATCGAGCACATCATGCGGGCGGTGATGCATTTTTCTCAACGGCTGGTGGTGCTGGTAGCGGGTCGCAAGATCGCTGACGGACTGCCCGCCGATATCGTGCGTCAGGATGACGTAGTGGCGGCATATCTTGGCAGCTAGTCTCACCATCTCCGGCCTTGATGCCGGCTACGGCGCGGTGCGCATCCTGGAGGATGTGTCGTTGTCCGTTCGCGAAGGCGAGACCGTCGCCTTGCTCGGCACCAATGGCAACGGCAAGTCCACCCTGATGAAATGCATCATGGGGATGGTCAAACCCTCCGCCGGCAGCATCGTGGCCGAGATCGACGGCACAAAGTTCGATCTGGTGGGCCGATCGACGGAGGCGATCGTGGATTTGGGCATCGCCTTCGTGCCGGAGGGGCGGCGCCTGTTCCCACGACTGACAGTGGTCGAGAATTTGCTGATGGGCGCTTTCCGTCCATTCGCCCGGCCGCAGATTGAGAAGAACCTGGCCTTCTGCTTCGAGGTTTTTCCGCGCCTGGCGGAACGGCGCGGCCAGTTGGCGGGGTCCATGAGCGGCGGCGAACAGCAGATGGTCGCCCTCGCCCGTGCTTTGATGTCGGCGCCGCGGCTATTGCTGATCGACGAGCCCTCGGTCGGCCTGGCGCCGCTGCTGGTGTCGCGCACCATCGACAAGATCAAGGAGCTGAAGGATGGCGCTGGCCTGTCGGTGCTGATGGCGGAGCAGAATTTCACGCAGGCGATCCGGATCGCCGATCGGGGCTATGTGATCGTGCATGGCAAGATCGAGTTCGAGGGTGGGTCCGCGGCGGAGCTGAACAACAACGAGCTGATCCGGCAGTTCTATCTGGGGGCTTGAGCCTGGGCTGGCATCAGGGCGCGGTTACTGGCCTGTCGATTATCCGTTAGGTTGCAGCCCTTCAGCTTGATGCCGGGGTGTCACAATGTCGGGCCATGCCATGCTTTCAGGCGCGCACAGCGCCTCTACCCGCCTGCCCATGCAACCGCCCGTGGAACGGCTGGCCTTCCTGGATGGTCTTCGTGGATGGGCGGCGCTGGCAGTTTTGCTGTACCACGTGTTCGCACAGGGATTTCCGCCCAACGCCTTCGCCATATCAGAACTGAGTAAAATTGTCCTGTTCAACGGCCCCTACGCCGTGCAGCTGTTCTTCGCGATTTCGGGGGTTTCGCTCTCGCTCCCCTATTTCGCGCGGCCGACGGCACAGACGTTCGTGCGGCTGGCTTCAGGGCGATATTTTCGCCTTGCGATTCCCGTTTTCGCCCTCTGCTTTCTGGTCCAAATCGCGATGCTCGCGGGTTGGCCCGTGCCCGTGGACGAACGGCCGGCCGTGTTCAGAGAGATTCTGAATTTTGACCCGACCTGGGGGCATTTGCTGGGCTTTGGTCTGTTCGACGTATTTTTGCAATATGATAAAACCCAGACTTATGCCGGGCCGCTATGGACCATGCAGATCGAGTTCACCGGCTCCCTGTTCGTCCTGCTGTTGCTGTTTCTTCTGCCATCCCGCCGCTTGAGGATCGGCGCCTGCGCGCTGCTGGCTGCTATTCTGTCTGCCATCGGCAGCGATATGGCATTTTTTGTCATCGGCCTCCTCATTGCCGGGCACATCGGCTCGCTTTCGGCCGGTGGGATGCGCCATCTGGCGCCGATCGCGCTGTTTTGCGGTGTGGTGGGGCCGATCCTGGTTCCGGCGCTGCGGCTGGGCGGGTTTATGGATGGGTTTTGCACGATGGCGGCACCGGTCCTGCTCCTGATTGGGGTGATCGGGACGCCCGCCATGCGCGGTTTCTTGTCAAACCGCGTCAGCCGGGTACTGGGCCATTTATCGTTCCCGCTTTATCTGGTCCACGGCCCGATCCTGTTCCTGTTGGGCATTCGCATGGCGGTCGGGCAGCAAGGCCTGGGCTTGTTCATGGTCGATTGCGGTCTGGTCCTGATGTCTATCCTTGCCGCCGCCGCATTTGCACCGGTGAACGGTCTCGGAATCGCGATATCCCGACGGGTCGGTCGTGTGGCCTCGGCTCGCTTCGCGATTGACCCCAGCAGCATCAGCAGGCCTGCGCAAAAGCGTTGACGCGAAACGGCCTTCAGACCACCCTATGAAGCGGAATATATCTCATTATATGAGATATGATATCCGAAAATAAAACTTTGAGACGGTTGTGGCTCACCTGGCCCACGCGGCTTGCTGCAAAAATGCGCGGACAAAAAAGCAACGCTCACCCCCGCATCCCTTGACTCCACCCGGCGGCGACCCTAGATCGCTGGCACTCCCCAGGAGGGAGTGCTAACAATCGGCCGGATGCTCATGCCAGAGGTCCGGACGATGGTGGCAGGCCCAACACACAATGGCTGAGAAGCACTCAGGAGCGATCCTTATGAATTTCCGTCCCCTCCATGACCGCGTCGTGGTCCGCCGTATCACCGCCGAAGAGAAGACCGCTGGCGGGATCATCATCCCCGATACGGCCCAGGAAAAGCCGATGGAAGGCGAAATCATCGCCGCCGGTCCCGGCGCGCGTAACGAAGCTGGCCAGCTGGTGGCGCTTGACGTCAAGGCCGGCGACCGCGTGCTGTTCGGCAAGTGGTCCGGCACCGAAGTGAAGATCTCGGGTGAAGATCTCCTGATTATGAAGGAGTCCGACATCATGGGCATCGTCGAGGCCGCCGCGCCCGCCAAGAAGAAGTAAGGCTGCAAGCCCCTTCTCTGACCCCTATTCATCATGAACGTTTAACGAAGGAATCGATAACATGGCTGCCAAGGACGTAAAGTTCGGCGGTGAAGCGCGTGCGCGCATGCTGCGTGGCGTGGACATCCTGGCCGACGCGGTGAAGGTGACTCTCGGTCCGAAGGGCCGCAACGTTGTTCTGGACAAGAGCTTCGGCGCGCCGCGGATCACCAAGGACGGCGTGACCGTCGCCAAGGAAATCGAGCTGGCCGACAAGTTCGAGAACATGGGCG
>CAIUPC010000264.1 GCA_903900905.1 uncultured Acetobacteraceae bacterium | reverse complement strand
GTCTACGACACAATACGGTTCGTGCTGTCAGCACCCCAGGCTGGGAGGTCGATTGCCGGGGTGGGGTGAGCATTTACAAATAAACACCGTTCACATTTCCAGTATAGTCGGCAATGACGAATTTCGATCGACGAATCTCGGCCATTATCTCGTCGCTGATACCATTTACGTGTTCCTTTTTATCTATCCGTACAGGTTCGTATCCTGCTTTCTTGATCCCCTCGTCAAATCCGTACGTCCAGACGTCGTCCATCGAAGGGTCGAAGGCCATGGCAACAAATGCCTGTGCCGAGGGAGCTGTCTTAGACATCTCCTCGGCGGCTACGAGGCCTTTTGGTGTAATTCTGAATTGTTTTGGATTTGGGTCAATTTCCACGAGTCCGTCCGCATTGAGAAGTCGGACTAATATGTAGACATCATCAGCGTCTAATGAATATGTGATGGCGCGCATTTCGGGATCGTTGAGCAGCGCGTTGTCATATCGCTCCATGCTAGGCGCTTTGCGTGCGATCACAGTTAAAGCTTGCCTCGCGCGCTCCATAAGGGTGGGGCGCGCTCGGGCGATTATCGTTCGCGCCAAGTCTATCGTGATTCTGGGTTTGATCCCTACAATATTCTGGTTTCGGACGTATCCTGACAGGCGTACCCGCGCTTCGTCGGTGGGCAGCTCAAGCCAGTCCTCTGGACGACAATAGTCGCCACATTTTTGGCATTTGATATTTGAAAACCCCACCACGACGCTGCGCTGAGCGTCGTTCCGACTACAAATGCCGCAGGTCGATTGAACGTACCCCGATCTATCCATCTTTGCCCTCACATGAGAAAAAGGACCAGCTCAGTCGTCGGAGCAAGCGCCATTGTCTTGACGGGTGTCGCCGCCCCCCGCTGCGCAGTGTAGCAGGAGCCAGCGAGTTGAGAGTAGGGGCAGCCACCTCAGTTATCATATCATGGTTTATAGCACGCAGTCTCACGTTCAGGACTGAATGCTGTAGGAGACCGCGGCCGTGAGCGTCCGCTATGGGCCGATACCGGGGATTTCAGTTTACTCACGACCCACCAGCTCCCCAACCCCACCCTACCCCGCCCCAAACACATGCTCCGCCCCAGGAAACCGCCGCCCCCGAACCTCCGCCGCGTACGCCTGAGCCGCCGCCGCGATCGGCTGCGCCACCTCCGCATACCGCTTCACAAACTTCGGCCGGAACGCCGTAAACAGCCCGATCACATCATCAATCACCAATATCTGCCCATCGCACGCAACCGAGGCCCCAATCCCAATCGTTGGCGCCCCAATCCGTTCGGTAATCGCCCGCGACAGCGGCTCCGCCGTCTTCTCAATCACCACGCTGAACGCCCCGGCCGCATCCACCGCGACCGCATCCGCCAGGATCGCAGCCGCCTCATCGGCGGATCGCCCGCGCACCCCATAGCCGCCGAGGGCGTTCACCGATTGCGGAGTCAAACCGATATGCGCCATCACCGGCACCCCGCGCGCGGTCAGGAAGCGGATGGTGTCCGCCATGTCCACCCCGCCCTCCAGCTTCACCGCCGCACACCCCGTCTGCGCCAGCACCCTTGCGGCGGAGCGGAACGCCTGGGCGGGGGATTCCTCGTACGATCCGAACGGCAAATCCACCACCACGCAGGCATGCGCGGCGGAGCGGGCGACGGCGCGGCCATGCGCGATCATCATCTCCAGCGTCACGCCGACGGTGCTGTCCATGCCGTAGATGGTCATCGCCAGCGAGTCGCCCACCAGGATCAGATCGACATGCGGGTCGATCAGCGTGGTGGTGGAGGCGGCGTAGCTGGTCAGGCAGACAATGGGCTCCCCGCCCTTGCGGGCGCGAAGAACGGGGGGCGTCAGACGCTTGATCTGTGCGGGCGATGGCATGGGGCTATGATAGAACCTCATCGTCCGAACGGGAACCTAAGCCATGACCTGGTCCATCGTCGTCCATGACCCCGACCGAGGCGCCTTTGCGGTCGCCGTCGCCACCAAGGCCTTCGCGGTGGGCGCCTCCTGCCCTTTCGTCCGCGCCGGCGTGGGCGCGGTGTCCACGCAATCGATGACCAACCGCTACCTCGGCCCGGCGATCCTGGACGGCATGGCGCGCGGCCTGGCCCCGGCCGCGGCGATTGAGGGTGCCCTGGCCGGAGACGACGGCAAAGGCCTCCGCCAGGTTCACGCCGTCGATCGGTATGGCCGCACCGCCGCCTGGACCGGGCAGAACTGCGTTGAATGGTGCGGCAGCACATCCGCGGAGGGCATCAGCGTCGCCGGCAACATGCTGGCCGGAGAACCCACCATCGGCGCCACAATGGCCGCCTTCCAGGCCAACGACCATGTCTCTTTGACCGAGCGCCTGATGCTGGCGATGGAAGCCGGGGAGGGCGCCGGCGGCGACCGCCGCGGCCGCCAGTCCGCGGCCATGCTGATGACCACGACCGAGGATTTCCCCGATCTCAACCTCCGCGTCGATGACCACACGCAGCCGCTGGTGGAGTTGCGCCGCCTGCTGGGGGTCTGGCGGGTGGAAGGTGTGCCGCGGCTGGGCGTGGCGCCGTGCAAGCTCAATCCCTCCGGCGTGACCGACCTGGACACGCTGGAGGCGCCGTGGATCGCGCAAGGCCTGCCGTTGCGGTTTCGGCGGTAAGGCTGATGCTTCTCCCCCTCCCCTTGCGGGAGGGGGCGGGGGGAGGGGGCAACCCCCGGAACCGTGCCGTATCACCCCTCCCCCAACCCCCTCCCGCAGGGGGAGGGGGGGAGTCTGTACTGCCGCCCCGAGCTACGCGCCCATCTCTTCCCGCCGCATCTCCAACTCCAGCCACTGCTCTTCCGCCGCGGCCAGCGCCGACTGCGCCTCCGTCAGCGCCTGCGACGTCGCGGCGAACTTAACCGGGTTCTTGGAATAGAGATTCGGGTCGCTCAGCTGGCGGTTCAGCTTGGCGATCTCCGCCTCCAGCGTCGCAATCCGGCCGGGCAGGGTTTCCAGTGCGTGCTTGTCCTTGAAGGTCATGCGTTTGGACGAGGCCTTCGCTGGCGCCGACGCCTGCCCCAAGCCGGATTTCGCCTTGCCCGAAGGCGCGGCCACCCGCACCGGCGCCCGCTGCGCCAGCATATCGGTGTAACCGCCGGCATATTGCGTCCAGACCCCATCCCCATCCGACGCGATGACGGAAGTCACCACGCGATCGAGGAAGTCTCGATCATGGCTGACCAGCAGCACGGTGCCGGCGTAATCGGCCAGCCGCTCCTGCAGCAGTTCCAGCGTCTCCAAATCCAGATCATTGGTGGGTTCGTCGAGCACCAGCAGGTTCGACGGCTTGGCAAAGGCGCGGGCCAGGGTCAGGCGTCCCCGCTCCCCGCCCGACAGCACGTCCACGGGCGTATTGGCCTGCTCGGGCCCAAACAAAAAGTCCTTCATGTAGCTGACGACGTGCCGGCTCTGGTTGTTCACCACCACGGTATCCCCGGCCCCGCCGGTCAAAGCCTGCGACAGGGTCTGGCCGGCGTCCAACGTCTCGCGCCGCTGATCCAGCGTCACCTGCGACAGGTTGGTGCCGATCTTGATCTCCCCGGAGTCGGGTTCGGTGGCGCCGGTCAGCAGGTTCAGCAGGGTGGTCTTGCCCGCCCCGTTCGGCCCGACGATGCCAACCCGGTCGCCGCGGATGACGCGCGCCGAGAAGTCACGGACGATGGAGCGGTCGCCGTAGGCCTTGCTCACCCCCTCCGCCACCATCACCAGCCGCCCCGACAAATCGGCTTCCGCCGCTTCCATCCGGACCTTGCCCTGGGCGCCGCGCTGCTCCCGATGCTGTTTGCGCAGGCTGTGCAAATCGGCCAGCCGCTTCTGGTTGCGCTTGCGCCGGGCGGTGACGCCGTAGCGGAGCCAGTCTTCCTCCATCACGATCTTGCGACCGAGCTTGTGGCGGTCGGTCTCTTCCTGCTCCAGCACCGCGTCGCGCCAGGGCTCGAAATGCGCGAAGCTTTGTTCGAGCTGGCGGGTCACCCCGCGATCCAGCCACAGCGTTGCGCGGGAGACCCGTTCCAGCAGCCGCCGATCATGGGAGATGAGCATGATGCCGGAGCGGAGGGAGGCGAGTTCCTTTTCCAGCCACTCGATCCCCGGCAAATCCAGATGGTTGGTGGGCTCATCAAGCAGCAGGATATCGGGCTCCGGCGCCAGCACCTGCGCCAAAGCGGTGCGGCGGGCTTCGCCGCCCGACAGCGTGTTGGGGTCTTCGGCGCCGGTCAGGCCGAGTTGTTCCAGCAGATAGAGCGCCCGGTGATGATCCCCCGATCCCGCGCCGGCGAAGCCCGCTTCGACGAAGGCCAGCGTGGTATCGTAGCCGGTGAAGTCCGGCTCCTGCGCCAGATAGCGCACGGTCGCACCTGGCTGCGCGAAGCGGCGCCCGGAGTCCGCCTGGATCTGCCCGGCGGCGACCTTCAGCAGGGTGGATTTGCCGGAGCCGTTACGCCCGACCAGGCAGATGCGGTCGCCCGCGGAAACACCCATGCCAGCGCCCGTGAGCAACGGGGCGGTGCCGAAGGTGAGGTTGATGTCTTGCAGGAGAAGGAGAGGAGGAGCCATGCGCGGGGGGTTAGCACGCCCGGCGCGGAAAGGTCAGCCCGCTGCGCGATTCTTCATCTGCTGATTGGCCAGCCGCGCGCGTTCCTTGGATTTCGCCCATTCGACGGTGAAATGGCGCACTTTGTCGGGGTCCGGGTGGAAGTCCATGTTGATCTGGTTCGCCATCCTCGTGATGTTGGCGATCAGCCGGTTCACTTCGGGGTCGTCGGACAGCGGTGCTTCCGGTTCCATGGTTCGTCCTCGCTTTGGCGACTCCTGGATTGTACAGTGAAGTGGCGTTGTCGTCACGGAAAACTGTCCCATCCAATGTCCGAAATCTTGTCACCAATCGCCCGGCCGGAACTATTTATCGGTATCGCCGGCCCCATCGGCGTGGATATGGACGCGATTGTCCAATGCCTGAATGAGGCCTTGATGCGGGTCGGTTATCGGCCAGCCCCCATTCGTCTGACCGAGGAAATGGTGGCGATCCCCACCGGCCTGCCCATCCTGACCGGCGATTTTTACGCGGAGGCCGACTCGAAGATGAAGTACGGTAACGCGATCAGGAGCATGAGCGGCGATGCTGCGGCGCTGGCCAGCGTCGCGGTGATGGCCATCCGATCGGCGCGCCGGACCGCCACCGGCGACGCGGGCGTGGCGCCAAACAGCGTCGCCTACGTCATCCGTCAGCTCAAGCGGCCCGAGGAAGTCGAGTTCCTGCGCCGCCTTTATGGTAAGCAGTTCATTTTGATATCAGCGTACGGATCGCGCGAACAGCGTCGCGCCCTGATCCAGGAACGCCTGCGCCAGACCATGGCAACCACCACCCGCCTGGGGGAGTTGAATGCCAAGGCCGAGGACCTGATCGAAACCGATGCCAGCGAGGCGGACAAGGCATTCGGGCAACAACTGCGCGATACCTTCCATCGCGGCGACGTGTTCATCGACGGGTTGAGCCGCCCCGCCATGGACGAAAAGCTGAACCGGTTTGTGGAGGCCTTCTTCGGCCGGGTGGATATCGGCCCATCGCGCGACGAACTGGGAATGTATTCCGCTACCTCCGCCGCTCTACGCTCCACCGACCTCTCCCGTCAGGTTGGCGCTGCCATTTTTTCCGAAGATGGTGAACTCATCGCGCAGGGGTGCAATGAGGTTCCGCGGGCGTTCGGCGGCGCCTATTGGGACTCCGAACAGCCGGATTTCCGCGATGTGAAACTGGGGCAGGACCCGAACGCGACCGAAATCCGGGAGGTGCTGCGCGATCTGTTCCAGCGGCTGAAAGACCGCGACATGCTGTCGGACGAAGCCCTGCGGCTGGGTTCGCCGTCCGCGATGGTCCGGACATTGACGGCGAAAGGCGGTGCGCTGACGGATGCCTCGGTGCTGGATCTGACCGAATACGGCCGCGTCGTGCATGCCGAAATGCACGCGATATGTGATGCCGCGCGGCTCGGGCGCAGCGTCGAGGGTGGGGTGCTCTATTCCACGACCTTCCCCTGCCATAACTGCACCAAGCACATTCTGGCCGCCGGCATTCGGCGCGTGGTTTATATCGAACCCTATCCCAAAAGCCTGGCCAAATTGCTCCATGCCAATGAGATCGAGGTCGAAGGCGACAGTGCCGCGCGGGTCGAATTCAAGCCGTTTCTTGGCATCTCACCGGCCCGCTATCGCGACATCTTCCAGAAAGGCCGGCGTAAGGATGGCGATGGCCGGGCCAGACGCTGGTACCACCCGTCGAATGAGGCACGGCCGATGGTCGATGTCATGTATCCCACCTATCTTGCCATGGAAGAATACGCCTTGCAGCCGCTGCTCGGGCGCCTGACGCCGCGCTCTGAGTAGCGCCAATGGGTAGTTTCCGGCGCTGACGCCGCCGTCCCCGCCGCTCCTAGGTTCCGTTCGCAGAGACCCAGC
Organism: uncultured Acetobacteraceae bacterium; assembly: GCA_903900905.1. Classification (GTDB taxonomy): domain Bacteria; phylum Pseudomonadota; class Alphaproteobacteria; order Acetobacterales; family Acetobacteraceae; genus Rhodopila. Next base: position 5,554 of record CAIUPC010000264.1, on the reverse strand, counting down.
CAGTTGGGCTCCGTCCGGTCACCGCGTCGACGCTGCGTCGGGTGGGGGCTGGATGGAGGTCCGGACAGGTCACGGGACTCTCACAGAAGGACCACTCCCATGTCCCATGCCAACACCATGACGCATCCGGCCGTTGCCACGCATCACGCTGCCGCCGCGTCGCATGTCGCCGCCGCCAATCTCCACCACGAAGCCGCGCATGCCCATGTCAACGGCAAGGCCGACGACGCCAAGAAGGGCGCCACCAAGGCGCATGAGCACAGCGAAGTCGCCCAGAAGAAGACCGTCGAGGCGCACACCGCATCGCACAAGTAACCACGCCTGATCGGCGGCCTGTCGCTGCTATCCAATGACTTCGGTCGGTGGATAACAGCGCGGGCCGCCGCGCTGCGTGCGCCACTTGCTATTTGTGCATGAAGGAAACAGCCAGGGCGGCCCCATTTGGTCCGGCCGGATATATCCCCTGCACATCCGTCCAGGCAACGACATGGCCCGCGCCAGTGCGGCCATAGATCGCATGCCAGACTTCCCTCTCCAAAGAACGATCGGTCAGGAGTGCGCGCGGCTTTTGCGTGGCACGGGTCGGGGGAGATTCGAGCAGACCCCAGGCGCCGGCCTTGACCCGAACCAGTCCGGAGCGGGTGATGGCAAGGATGAACTCCGCATTATTATCGAAATTGTATTCGCCCGATGTGTAGTCGGCCGCCTGTATGACTTCTTCCTTCGTAAACCCGTATTTTTCCGCCAGAAAGACCAGCGCCGCGCCATCGTCGAGTTCGATCCCCTGGGCGGAGACGAAGGCTGAAACAGCTTTGGGTGTGATGTTCGCATAGGCCGCGAAGGCCTGGTAAATACAGATTTCATCCCTTGCGAGTTGTTCGAACGTTTTCGCCATGGCGTTCTGACTCCGTTCATGCGGTGGGGGATCGGCAAATCCCGAGCCCGTGAGACCCTAGAGCGTGATCGCCAGAGGTGGAACCACACGCCGGCGTGAATCACGCGACAAAACAAAGAGCTAGACCATGATCGAACACGTACGTTGATCCAACCTCAAACGATCATGGTCTAAGCCGGGCGGCAGGACGGCGAAAGACTCCCGGCCACCGAACCTTTCTGGTCACCGCCGTCTCCACTGAACGGACATTCAGCCTTGACCCCGGTTTCCCCCTTCTGTCCCATGGTGGCGCTGTATCCGTGATTGGAAGCCGACCATGACGATCTTTTCTGTGAACCGCTGGCTGCCGGCGCTGCTGTTGTGCCTCGCTCCAGGCGCCCAGGCCGCCGACCCGGTGCGTCTGGGGCTGTTGCATACGCTCTCACCCGCGCCGTTCTATATCGCGCAGGAAAGCGGCTATTTCCGCGACGAAGGCATCGAACTCACCTTCCGCTTCTTCGAAGCCGCCCAGCCCATCGCCGCGGCGGCGGTGTCAGGGGATGTCGATGTCGGGGTCACCGCGCTGACCGGGGGGTTCTTCAACCTCGCTGAAAAGGGCACGCTGCGGGTTATTGGCGGCGCGCTGCATGAGCAGAAGGGCTACGAAGGCTCCGCCATTCTCGCGTCCAACGCCGCCTACGACGCTGGCATGACCGATATCGCCAAACTCGGCGGCCACAGCTTCGCCATCACCCAGTACGGCTCATCCTTCCATTACATGGCCGGGCGCATCGCCGAGGCCAAAGGCTTCGACGTGAAATCCCTGACGCTGCGCCCGGTGCAGCAGGTTTCCAACATGATCGCGGCCGTGAGCACCGGCCAGGTGGACGCGACGATCGCCATTGCCTCCCAGGCGAAGCCGTTGGCGGCGGCGGGGCAGGCGCATATCCTGGGTTGGGCCGGGGATGTGGTGCCGTATCAGATCACCGCCGTGTTCACGACCCCGGCCATGATCGACACCAAACCCGATGTGTTGAAGCGCTTCGCCAAAGCCTATCAGCGCGGCGTCGCCGATTATCGCGCCGCTTTCCTGCGCCAGGATGCACAGGGCAAGCCTATCGCGGACGCGAAGACCGAAGCCGCTATCGGCTTGATCACCAAATACGTCTTCACCGGGGATCCCGAGGCGCGGACCAAAATCCTCAACGGTGTCGGCTATTATGACGAGGGCGGCGCGCTCGACGTGGCCGATGTCCTCGATCAGGTGCGCTGGTTCAAAGAGCAGGGTCTGGTCAAAGGCGACAGCGATCCGAAGTCGATGCTCGACACCAGGTTTCTGCCGACCCGATGATGGGCTTGCGGCTGATTCTGGAGCAGGTCTCGCATGCGTATCGCGATCTCTCGGTTCTCGACGGCATCACGCTGACCGCTGCACCGGGGGAGGTGCTGGTCCTCGTCGGCCCCTCCGGCTGCGGCAAATCAACGCTACTGGGCATCATGGGCGGCATGCTCGCCGCGACCGGCGGCACGGTGTCCGTCACGGGTGAGGTGGCCGCGGATTGCCTCAACCCGCTGACCTATGTGTTCCAGGATTTTGCCCTTCTCCCCTGGCGCAGCGTTGCCGGCAATATCGACCTGGTGCTGCGCGCCCGGCTGCCCAAAGCCGAACGGCAGGCGCGGATCGCCGAGGTGCTGGCTTTGACCAATCTGACCGAATTCGCGGGTGCCTGGCCCCGGCAGCTATCCGGCGGCATGCGCCAGCGGGTTGGGATTGCCCGCGCTTTGGCCGTGCGCCCGGCCTGTCTGCTGATGGATGAGCCGTTGTCGGCCCTGGACGCGCAAACCCGGGACCTTCTGCTGGATGAATTCGCCGCCATCATCGCCCGCGCCGGCACGACCACGGTCTATGTCACGCATAACCTGAAGGAGGCCGTGCGCCTGGGCCACCAGATCGTTGTTCTGTCCCGTCGCCCCGGCCGCATCCGCGCCACGGTCCGCATCGATCGAGCGCTGACCGATCGGACAGCCCGCGACCCCGATCTGCTGGTGATCGGGGAAGAGCTGTGGCGGATGATCCGCGATGACGCGGCGGCGGCGGAGCGGGAGCGTGTTGATGCCCCGGCTTGAAGGCCCCGTCCATTTCCGCGCGGCCGGCTTCGCGCCGAAGGACCGCGCCTGGGCCTCGGCCGCGACGCTGCTGGGGCTCCTGGCGATGTGGCAGGCCAGTGCCTCGTTTGGGTTGATCAAATCGCTGTTTCTGCCGCCGCCAGTCGCCATCGCCACCGCGCTTTGGCATCTGACGGTGAGTGGTGAGTTGTGGAAACATCTCTCCGCCTCTCTGATGCGGCTGTTTGTCGGCTGGACGCTGGGCACCGTCTTCGGCGTCGGCATGGGTCTGGCGGTCGGTCTCTGGTCGGCTTTGCGCTCCCCCGGCATGGCGATCGTCGCGGCCTTGTTCCCGATCCCGAAGATCGCGCTGGTGCCGCTGTTCATCATCTGGTTCGGTATCGGGGAGGGTTCCAAAATCGCCACGCTGGCCTTTGGCGTGTTCTTCCCCACCGTCATCGCTACCGCCGGCGGGGTGGATAATGTGGCACGCGGGCTGATCCGTATGGGGCAAAGCTTCGGCCTGTCGACCGGGGCGATCGTGCGGGGCATCATCCTGCCCGGCGCGTTGCCGGCGATCCTGAGCGGCTTTCGCGTCACCACCTCCATCGCCATCGTGCTGTTGGTCGCGGCCGAAATGATCGGGGCGGAGCGTGGTATCGGTGCCTTCGTTCTTTCGGCCGGTAATCTGTATGACACCGATAATCTGTTGGCGGGGATCGTGGTGTTGTCGGTCCTTGGCCTGATCGTCGCCTGGATCATTGGGCGGCTGGAGCGGGCACTGCTGTCCTGGCGATAAGGTCAGCCGAACCGGCGTCGAACGCCTCCAGGCACCAGGAAGCGGCGTCGGGGAAGGATCGGTGGCTGAAACTGGCGAGGATTTGCCGGTACTGGTCCCGGTCCAGCCCATAAGCATGCGCCACGACCGCATCCATCGCCGCCCGCAGCCGCCAGCGCGCCGGGAGGGGCGCGACGACGGGCCAGGTTGGGTCAAGACCGTTCCATAGCGGCGCGAACCCGGGGTGATTGCAACACAGTGCCCGTGTGCCATTGGCCAGAAATCGCTGCGCGGCCTCCGGCAGGTCTGGCACCGGAATGCCGTTGACGATGTAAAGGCTGAGATGCGCGTTCGCCTTTTGCCGTGCCAGCCAATCAAAGGGAAAACTGTTCAGCAGGCCGCACAGCGCCAGTGCCGCCTCGATCCGGCGGCCTTGCGGACGCTTTTCCACCGTCGCGGTGTGACCGAATACCGTGCCAAGCGGGGCGATGGCGGCGATCATCGTGCGTTCGTTGGTCGCTCCGGCGATGTCGCGGAACACCAGCCGGAAGTGCGAAGCGGCATCCTGGATCGTGGGCGAATCCCGTAACGACGCAGCGGTGATCCCATAGCGTGGCTTCGTATCCCACACGTCAGTATATTGATGGAACGTCTTGCCTTCATGAAGCACGAATTCTCCCGCACCCGGGGGCACGAATTTGCCGGCATCGTCTGTCATATGCAGATCGCGGCCCAGTTGGATGCGGTGTGCGGCGCACCAGTCCCCCAACGCGCCGTGCGTGCCGAACAATTGCCGCGCGATGGCGAGTTCGGCCTGGCCCCGTAATTCCATGGGCGTCGCATGCGGCCCGCCGGACGCGGTGAGGAACCAGGGATCATAATCCATCACCCGCCCGGGCAGGTCCGTATCGGCTATGGACTCAAGATAAAATGCACACCGCAAGGATGTTGTTGGCCCGGGTCTGTGCGCCACCACCAGGGCGAATTTAAACCGGCTGTCGATATCGAACAATTTGCGCCGATTCTCAAACGACAGGCAGCAGGCGATCCGGGTCTCACGGAAATACAGATGCCGCAGACCCGTGGTGCCCTCATTGGCATGAAACGCCGAGGGGAACAGCATGCCGAGACCGCCCATGGGCCCCGAAAGCGACAGACCGCGTTCGGCGAACAGCCGGAACGCGTCCGGGTTCCCCGCGGTGCGATTGCCCCGCACTTCCGCTGACTGGTGATGATACAGCCGGTTGGCGATACGTTTCTGCTGGTCGCAGCGTTTTTTGTAGCGATCGAAAGCCGCGCGCACCGCTGGGTCCGCCAGCACCCGCTGCTCGATCACCGCGCGCTCGCGTTTTGTCGGCGCGTCGAGCACCGTCAGGTCATAGCGGGCGACAAAATCCTCGGTGCGGTATTGAATCACATCCCAGGGCGGATTGCTGAGCACCGCGTCGAAGCCACCGCGTTGGAAGACCTCGGGGAAGGTCAGGTCCCAGGGCAGGGCCTCAAGGCCGGCGCGCAGCAGCGTGTCCTGCCGTGGGGTCATGTGTGCTGGCCAGCCGCCGGTCGCAGCGACGGCGCGTGCCAGGGTCTGCCACTCATCGTCGCAATCGCGCCCGCCGATTGCCGCCGCGCCGGACCAGGCCCGGGCCAACTGCCGCATCGGTGCCAGGGCCGCGTCCAATCTTTCCTTCGCCTGGGCTTTGACATCGAGATCCGCCACGTCGCGCCCGATGCCGGCGTTCAGCGCCGCGACTTCGGCCAGCGCATCGCGCACCATGACCTCGAGCCGCGCCGCGACC
>CAIUPC010000263.1 GCA_903900905.1 uncultured Acetobacteraceae bacterium | reverse complement strand
GTCGGCTCCGATACAAATCTGGTCTTCGATCAGAGCGCCGGCCTGACCGCCGCCAATACCTGGGTGGCGTTGAACCGTATCACCGACGCCAATGCGGCGCCGAGTCAGATCCTGGGCAGCATCACCGCGCCGGGTCAGGTCTATATCATCAATCGTAACGGTATCATCTTTGGTGGCGGGGCGCAGGTCAACACCGGGGCGCTGATCGCCTCCGCGGCTGATTTCGCGGGCGGCATCTCCGGCGGGTACGCCGGCTTTCTGGCGCACGGAATTTTCAGCCAATCGTCATCAAGCAAGCTGTTGCCCGCTTTTGGCGGCGATGCCGCGACCGCGCCCTTGAATGGGGCCGGGGTTCAGGTTCTTTCGGGCGCGGCTATTCAGACCAACGCCCCGGCTTCGGTGCTGAACGAAGGCGGGTTGGTGTTGTTGATGGGCGCCAGCGTCAGCAATGCCGGGTCGATCTCAGCGCCCAAGGGGCAGGTCGCACTGGCGGCGGGGCAGAGTTTTAATGTCATCCCTGGCTACACAACCAGCGGGTCCGGAGACCCTCTCGCGACGACGCTGGGGGCCGAAATCGCCGTCACCGGCGGTGGGGCGGTCAGTAACAGCGGTCTGATCCGGGCAACCGCCGGGGATATCACCCTGGTCGGGCAGACCGTCATCCAGGCCGGGGTTGCCTGGTCCACCACGACGGTCAATCAGCGTGGGACGATCCATCTGCTCACCAGCCTCTCTGACACCGCCGGTACGGTGACTCTGGCGCCCGGCAGCCTGACGATCGTGGCGCCCGATCTCAGCGATTCCACCACCGCGCTGAACGCCCAGCGGGCGCAGCTGATTTCATCCTCAGCGTCCAATAATGCGGCGCGGCTCACCACCGTACCTGGCCTCAATGACGTCGCCGGCCTGGGTGACCGGCTGGACCAGTCCCGTATTGAGATTTCAGCCGGCAGCCTGGTGAACGCGCAGGCCAACTCCCTGACCATGGCCCAGGGGGGCCAGATCGTTGTCGCCGCCGGATTGACGTCCAACAGCGCGAACCGCTTCTTCGCTGAACAAGGGGCGGTGCTGGACGTGTCCGGCGTGCCTGGGGTGGTACTCCCCGCGTCCGCCAATTTCACCACCGTCAATATCCAGTCCAACGAATTGCGCGACAGCCCGGCGAACCGAATCAGCCAGGCCCTGGCCGGCAGCAACGTCACGGTCGATCTGCGCAATCTGACTTTGGTGGCGGCGAGTACGGCCTACCCGTCGGATCGCTACTACACCCCGGGCGGGTTGCTGGAGGTCAGCGGCTACCTGAACAATATCGGTCACACCATCGGCGAATGGGCCGCCGTCGGCGGCACCATCACCTTGTCCGCCGGTTCGGTGCTGGCGCAGCAGGGTGCGGTCTTCAACATCGCTGGCGGCAGTGTCGCCTACCAGGCCGGAACCGAAGCACAGAACTGGCTCATCTCCAGCACCGGCAAGCTTTATACCGTCGCGTCCGCGCCGGCGACCCTGACCTATACCGGGTTGTTCAACGGTTTCGCGGCGGCCAGCAAAACCTGGGGTGTGACCAGCACCTTCGGCTCCGCTGTCGCGACGCCAGCGACGATCGATGTCGCGGCTTACACGGTCGGGCGGGATGCGGGGACGCTGGCCATCTCTTCCCCGACGGTGCTGTTTGGCGCTGCCGTGAACGCGGGCGTGACGCCGGGTGCGTCGCAGGGCAGCGCGCGGCCCGCCAGCATTACGGATCCTTTCCTGCTTGGGCAGACAGTCGCGCCATTGGCGGGATCGCTGACACTCGGCAAATTCTCCGCCGTCGGCCTGAGCGGGATCTATTCGACGACCGTAACGATCGGTGGTGCGGCGCCAAACGTCCTCGCGACACTCGGCATCGGCGACGCCCTGCCTGCCGGCACGGCCGGCACCGCGATGTTTGCCGCTGATGTGATCAACGAGGCCGGTTTGGGTGGCTTGACCATCGCCACCTCCGCGCCGGTCAGTATCGTGTCCTCGCTGGGTTTCGGGCCGGGCGCGTTGGTCAATATCACCGCACCGGCGATCGCGGTTAACGGCAGTCTGACGCTGCCGGGCGGCAATCTCACACTGACCAATAAGCTATCCGTGGTGGGTTCGGCGGCGTTTGAGACAACGCCCGGTGCGTCCGGCATTACGGTGGCCCAGTCGGCCGTAATCGACGCCCGTGGCGTGTGGTCAAACGCCGAGCTTGATCCGAACACCGTTTATGGCAACGCGTTCGCCGCCGGCGGTAGCGTGACGCTCGATACCTCACAGGGTCTGGCACTTTTGGCCGGCAGCTTGATTGACGTATCGGCCGGCGGGGCGTTTTCGGCGGCCGGCAAGTTCACGGGCGGCAAGGGTGGGTCGGTGACCCTGACGACCAACGACGCGGTCACGGGCACCGCCGCCCTCGCGCCGTTGCTGCTTGAGGGCAGGATCCGAGGCTATGGTGTAACCGGCGGTGGAACACTGTCGCTTTCCGCCCCGTCAGTGGTGTTTGGTTTGAAGGCCCCGGCGGGCCTCGCGGCGGGCGCGCTTTTTCTCACCCCCGATTTCGTCCGCGCTGGGTTTGGCACCTATCAGATTAATGGGCTGACCGGCCTCACCGTCCTGGTTAATACAACGCTGCGTGCCGTTGCACCGACGGAGATGCCAAACGCGGCAGCGGCGAGCATACCAACATTCAGTGATCCATCAACGGCGCTGACAGTCGCGCTGCAACCTTTGTTCACGCTTAATCCGCTGGGCGCGACGGTCATTCAACGGCCCGGCGCGAGCCTTAGCCTGAGCGCGGTGCAGTCGACCACGGGTGGCGGGCTGGTCGTTGGTGGCAATGCGTCGGTGGAGGTGGACCCGGGACGCTCTGTCTCTTTGACATCTTATAACGGTATTGAAATAGAAGGTGACATCGTCGCCCATGGCGGCAGCATCGCCATCGTGAATACGCGATTTCAGGACGCGACCAACAGTCAGTTGCTCTCTCTCTATGTCCCAGGCCAGTCTATCTGGATCGGCTCCGACGCGCGGCTGGAAGTCAGGGGTGTTGCCCGCACCGGCCTCGATCAATCCGGATTGCCGTTTGGTATCGTGCAGAATGGCGGCTCGATCTCAATCGGTGGCATCGGCGGCACTGCCGGCGACGGTACTAATCGTTCGACGGCTGAGCAAATCATCATCCGCCCGGGCGCGATTCTGGACGCCAGCGGTGCCCGGGCGGAGATCAACCCGAACGCGGGTATCGGCGGTGCAGCCAATGGCCTCGTTACGTCATCCCTGGGCCCGACCACGCTGGTTGGCGGGGCGGGCGGCTCCGTGTCATTGTCGTCTTACGCTGGCATTTTCAACGATGGCACTTTGCGGGCGCCCGGTGGCAGCGCAACGGCCGCGGGCGGGACCTTATCGCTGGCGATAGAAGTTCCAGGCTACAATACGACTTTGGCCGCGCCGCCCGCGTCCATCCTCTACCCGCCGGAGATCGTCGTTTCGGCGCGGTCGGCGCCGGTCCTGTCGTCTCTGTTCGCGCCGGGATCCGTAACACCCGAATCATTGTTCGCTAAGGCCTTCGTCAGCGCGGAGGCGGTCACCCAGGGTGGCTTTGGCTCGGTTTCGTTGTTCGCTCGCGGGCTGATCGCATTTGACGGAAGTGTGACCTTGCGGGCCGATCAGAGTATTACACTGACCGATGCGATTTTCGCGCAGACCGGGACGAGTGCCGCGGTGCGGATCGATGCCCCTTATGTACGGTTGAACGGACTTGCGAGTATTGGTTTCGACAGCGCGGTCGCGACCCCGTTGATCACCAACACGTGGAAGCCGTCTTCCGACACCCAAACCGGGACTTTCACCGTCAACGCCGATTTAATCGACGTTCAAAACGACATCCGGTTCGGCGTAAACACCGCGCTTGCCTTACCGGCCGGTGGCTCACGCGACATTATCCTTGATGGCTTCGCCAAAGCCCGGTTTGTGAGTACGGGGGACATCCGTTTCCTCAGCGGGGCCTCGTCCCCGTCCAGCACGACTTCGATCGTCACGAATGCCGATGTCCTGTTGAAGGGCGCCCAGGTTTACCCGGCTAGTTTTGCCCGTGCCTCGGTTGTCGCGGGCTATGATTTTCAGGCGACGACCTCGGAAAACCCGCTTGTTCATATGGGCCGCCTGAAGATCAGGGGAACCGGCGCTGCCCCGGCCGATCCATTGTCGATCGGTGGCAGCTTGTCGCTCGTTGCCGGAACGGTCGAGCAGGCCGGGGTCGTTCGTGCACCGCTTGGGTCGATCTCGCTCGGCGCTGTTGGCACGGCGACCAGTGTCGCCGGCTTCGGCACCGCGGCTGATGCCCATACATTCAAGGTGATTGCCAAGCCAGGAAGTGAAACCTCCGTCAGCGCCGAGGGTCTGACGATCCCGTACGGCGGTACCAGCGACACCATCAGTTACACTTATAACGGCAACAACGCAGCCGGGTTTAACCCGGTGATCACCGTGGCAGGCCAGTCGTTCTCGATTGCTCCTGGTGCGATCTTCGACATGCGCGGTGGTGGCACGCTCACGGGCGGCGGCGGCGCGTTGCTGGTGAAGGGTAGTTTGTTTTCGCAGGGCTTTGTGGCCGGTCGTGGCGGTTCGACGGACGTATTGATCACGCCCTTGTTGCAGTTCAATCCGTCCAGCCTGATTTCGGCGACGCCTGCTTTGTCGACCGATCCGGTGTACGCCATTCTCGCTGGCCCGCAGCCGGGATATGCACCGGTAACGCCGCTTGACCTGTCGGCTTCCTATGTCGGATCGCTGCCCGGTGTGGGTGCCGATATCACGATTGGCGACGGTGTTTCGGGGCTCGCGGCGGGAACTTATACGCTGCTTCCGTCCTATTACGCCTTGCTGCCTGGTGGGTATCGTGTCGAGCTCGCGCCGGGCACCGCCCTCAAGTCCGCGGCTGTGCAGGCTGTTGGCAATGGCACATTCCTGTTGCCGGGCCATACCGGCGTTGCGCACACCGCGATCGAATCCGCCCGTCCGGTTGCGGTTTTCGTGACCCCAGGCGCCGCCGTCAGGACCTATTCGCAGTATAACGAGCAGAGTTTCACGGCCTTTGAATTAGCGCAGGCAGCGACCTTCCAGCACGCCCGTCCGCTGCTCCCAGCGGACGCTGGTACTCTGGTCCTTTCCTATGCGCAGGCGCGTACCAGCGCGCCGGCCCTCGCCTTTGACGGTTCGGCACTGTTCGCACCCGGTTTAGTGCAGGCGGCTACGGCCACGTCGGCCGCGCTGAACGGTTACAGCGGCACGCTGTCGGTTGTTGGCAGCCAGACGACGACATTCGAGATTACCGACGGCGGCCCAGGCTTCCTCGGTGGCACGATCCGTCTGTCCGGCGCGGCGCTCGATGCGATTGGTGCCCCCCGCATCGTTATCGGCGGGACGATTAGTTATAACCCGGGCGCGGCCGGGTCCGGCACGCAGCCGTCTATCCTGCTATCGGCGTCGGCGGCGAAAGTGACGATCGACTCAGGCGCTGTCCTGGCGGCGCCGGATGTTTTCATTCTCGCGACATCGGGTACGTTCAGCGGTGCGATCACCGTCTCGGATGGCGCAATCATCAACACAATCGGCACCGGGCCGGTGCCGTATGACAGCGTATCCACCGGGCTGGCGTATGACGTCCAGCGTAACACCGCGTTGCTGGTTTCGAACGGCACGATCTCATTGGCGCCGATCAACAGCTCCGTGCGGGCGGTCAGTGGTCCGATCACGATCGCGGATGGGGCGTCGTTGCTCTCGTCCGGCAGTGTGTTG
>CAIUPC010000262.1 GCA_903900905.1 uncultured Acetobacteraceae bacterium | reverse complement strand
CCGATCCGCCGCCGAAGCCGATCCGTCCCCTCCCCCCAACCCCCACCCGCATGGGGAGGGGGAGAATTATGCGATATCAACCGACCACTCCAAAGAGGACCTCCCCCATGAAATTCGGCGTCGCCATGTTTTTCACCGACTACGCCATGGGCGCGGCGGATTTCGCCCGCGCGGTGGAAGACCGCGGCTTCGAGTCCGTCTGGGCGCCGGAGCATTCGCATATCCCGCTCTCCCGCCAGTCCCCCTTCCCGGCCGGCGGCGAATTGCCGAAGAAATACGCCGATTGCATGGACCCGTTCGTGTCCCTCTCGGTCGCCGCGGCGGTGACGAAGACGCTGCTGCTCGGAACCGGCGTCTGCCTGGTGGTGCAGCGCGATCCGATCCAGACCGCCAAGCTGGTGGCCTCTCTGGACTCCGTGTCCGATGGCCGCTTCCTGTTCGGTATCGGCGGCGGCTGGAACGCGGAGGAAATGGCGGATCACGGCACCACCGACTTCAAGGGCCGCTGGAAGCTGGTGCGGGAACGGGTGGAGGCGATGAAGGCCATCTGGACCCAGGACATCGCCGAGTATCACGGCGATCTCGTGGATTTCCCGCCGATGTGGGCCAATCCGAAGCCCGCCCGCAAGCCGCATCCGCCGGTGATTGTCGGCGGCGCCTTCCCCTATGGCGCGCGGCGGGCGATCGCGTACGGCGACGGCTGGGTGCCGCATGGCTCCCGCCCGCAATACGGCGATGTCGCGAATTTCCTGCCGGAGTTCCGCAAGATGACGGCCGATGCCGGGCGGGAACACTTGCCGGTGACGATGTTCGGGGTGCCGGCCGATATCGAGAAGCTGCGCCATTACCGCGATATCGGGGTTGATCGGCTGGTGGTGTCGCTGGATTCGGCGAAGGCAGACGCAATCCTGCCGCAACTGGATAAATGGGCGGGGCTGATGCGGCAGGTTGAGGCGGGGTAAACCCACCGGCACGCGCGCCCCGGGTTATCCTCGGGGCGGGCTGGGCTGCCCGATCTCCTCGGGATCGCGGAACGCGACGCCGCGCATCGCCCCACCGGCCACCGCGGCGCGATAGAAGATCTCGGCGAAACGCCGATCTTTCAGCATTGCTTCGGCGGTCGGCGCCTTCACGGCGCGGGCATCGGCGGCCGCGAGTTCGAATACCGTATCGTTCAGCGGCACGATCACGCCGCAGCTGATCTTGTAGTCGCCCATCTCCATCAGACGGGCCACGAAACGGTCGCCCTTTTTGGCCGACCGCGAGAGCCACTCGTCGAGCAGCCAGAACGACTGGCGGCGGAGCAGATCGTGCGCCAGCACGCCGGCCTCGGGATGCGGCCCCTCGACCCGCCAGACCGCGAATTCCGCCGTCTGCAAAGCGCGCATCACGGTGGCGGCGGTGCTGTCGGCCGGCGGGGCTTTCTGTTTCGCGATCCGGTCGATGCCGCGGGTGCGGCCTTCTTTGGCGGTATGGACGATCATGTCGAAGACCATGGTCATCTCGGTGCGGCTGCCGGGGCGCAGGGCGCCGTGTTCGACCAGGCCGAGGCGTTTCGCCTGTTCCATCATCACCGCGACCGGGGTGCTGTCGATGGCGGCGGTCTGGAATTCCGCGACGAAGCCACGGAGTTCACGATAGCGGGTCAGGAGATCTTCGGTGCTCATGCAATTCTATCCCTTATGGCGCGGGCTCTGGGACCGGTGGGCTGCGTTTCCCGCCGGTCATCGCCGCACAATCCCGTCATCCCCGAAAAAACCGCGTCGTCTCCAGCTAAATACGCGTCATCCCCGGGCTTGTCCCGGGGACCAAGGTTTCCAACAGTGCCGCGATTGGTCCCCGGG
>CAIUPC010000261.1 GCA_903900905.1 uncultured Acetobacteraceae bacterium | reverse complement strand
CGTGCCTTTTCACCCCTCCCCCCAACCCCCTCCCGCAAGGGGAGGGGGAGCCGATGAGGTGCCTGGTACAACACCGGATCAGCGGCCCATGGCGGCCCCGGCCGGGCGGCGGGGGTCGTTGGCGCCGTAGAACCAGCCCGGCCTCGGCCCGGTTGTCGTAACGGAATCGGAACCGGAGGAGGCGGTCTTGCCGCCCGCCGGCTCCGCCGCGCCCACGGCGATCAGGGCCGCCGCGCCCCAGGGCGTCTGCTCCCGCACCTGATACCCCATCGCCGCCAGCGCCGCTTTGGTATCGGCGGACAGCGCGAAGGGTTCGGCCTGGACCTCATCGGGCAGCCATTGGTGGTGGATGCGGGGGGCATCGACGGCCGCCTGCGGCTCCATCCCATGGTCGATCAGATTCAGCAGCACCTGCAGCACGATGGTGATGATGCGCGACCCGCCGGGGGAGCCGACGACCATCGCCACCTTGCCGTCGCGCAGCACCACCGTCGGCGCCATGGATGACAAAGGCCGCTTGCCCGGCGCGATGGCATTGGCCGCGCCCTGCACCAGGCCGACGACATTGGGGCTGCCGGGCTTGACGGTGAAATCGTCCATCTCATCGTTCAGCATGAAGCCGGTCCCGGGCGCCATCACCCCGGCGCCGAACAGCCCGTTGATGGTGGTGGTGACCGCCACCGCATTGCCCTTGGCATCGGTCACGGAATAGCTGGTGGTCTCCGGCTTCTCATGCGGCGCCTGGCCGGCGTTGACCGCGGCCGATGGGGTCGCGCGATCCGTGATCGCGGCACGGATGGCGGCGGTATGGGCGGGCGACAGCAGCCATTCCATGGGATTGGCGACGAAGGCCGGGTCGCCCAGGAAGTTGTTCCGATCAGCGAAAGAGTGGCGCATCGCCTCGGTCATCAGATGCACCGTCCGGGCGGAGGCGAAGCCGGACGCGCGGAGATCGAACCCCTCCAGCACCAGCAGGATCTCGCACAAGGTCGTGCCGCCGGAGGACGGTGGCGGCGCCGAGAGCACCGCGAAGCCGCGATAGGCGCAGCGCACGGGGGGCGTTTCGTGGATGGCATAAGCCGCCAGGTCGGCCGCCGTCACGATGCCGCCGCCGGCGCGCGACGCCGCCTCGATCGCCGCGGGAATGCGGCCCTGGTAGAACGCCACCGGCCCCTGCTCCGCGATGGCGCCCAACGTCGCCGCCAGATCGGCTTGCACCAGCCGCTCCCCGCTGGTCAGGGGGCTGCCATCCGGGTGCAGGAACACCGCCACCGCCGCCGGATCCCGCCGCAGGATCGAGGCGCCGCGGGCGATCACCGCGGCATCGGCGCGGCTGAGGATGAAACCGTCCCGCGCCAGCCGGATCGCCGGCGCCATCGCGGCGGCGCGGGTCATGGTGCCATAGCGCGTCAAGGCCGCGTCCAGCCCGGCGACGGAGCCCGGCACCGCCACCGATTTCCAGCCGCGCAGGCTGGCGGCGCGATCGGGGGTGCCGTCGGGGTTGAGATACATGTCCCGCGTAGCGGCGGCGGGCGCGGTTTCCCGGAAATCGAGGAACACGTCCCGCCCATCCGCCAGATGCGCGGTCAGAAACCCGCCGCCGCCGATATTGCCGCAGCAGGGATTGGTCACGGCCTCCGCATAGCCGACCGCGACGGCGGCATCGACGGCATTGCCGCCCTGGCGGAGGATTTCCACCCCCGCCTCGGCGGCGAGGCGTTGGGCGGAGACGACCATGCCATGCTCGGCCTCCACGGCGGGGAGGGAGGCGGATTGGGCGGGGGCTGACAACAGGGCGGCGAGCACCAGGGCGAAGAGGGCGGCGGCCGGTCCGGTCCCACGGCGTATGGGGTCAGGCGACGGCGCGGAAGAACCGACCTGCATCGCGGGAAGCGGGTCATGCCTCGTCATGGCGGGGGCCGGCCCGCCAACCACGATTTTCAATGGCTGGCGTGGTGACGTCATGGGTGGCGGGCCTGCGCCCGCCATGACGATATTGGGTGAGGCGCTCATCCAAGCGGCCGGCGGCCGTACCCCCAAGTCATCCCCGGGCTTGTCCCGGGGACCAATCGCGGCACAAGCGGTGCGAAGGTGCCCCATCTCACGGTGCATGGGGTCGTTCCATCGCGTCGACTCCAAAACCCGTCATCCTCGGGCTTGACCCGAGGACCGCCCGCGGCACGGACCCGCGTCGGCCACCGTCCGGACCGATGGCATGTGCGGCCCCGGTCTCACGGTGCATGGGGTGTTGCCATCCCCACGACCCCCTCCCCCCGTCATCCCCGGGCTCGTCCCGGGGACCAATCGCGGCACAGGCGGTGCGAAGGTGCCCGGCCTCACGGTGCATGGGGTGTTGCCATCCCGACAACCCCACCCCCCCGTCATCCCCGTGCTCGTCCCGGGGACCAAGCGCGGCACGGACGGCGCGTAGGTGCCCGGTCTCACGGTGCATGGGGTGTTTCCATCCCGACGACCTCCTCCCCCCGTCATCCCCGGG
>CAIUPC010000260.1 GCA_903900905.1 uncultured Acetobacteraceae bacterium | reverse complement strand
GAGAGCGGCCCGACGGCGGTGATCATCAGCCGGCTGGTGTAATGGCGCCCGTCTTCCAGGGTGATGTCCCAGCCGCGGGCCGCTTCCTGGAAATGCGCCGAGGCGACGCGGCTGCGAAACTGCATGTCCTTGCGCAGATCGAATTTGTCGGCGACGTGGTTCAGATAGCGCAGCGTTTCCGGCTGGCCGGAGAAGTGCTCGCCCCAGTCCCATTCATCCAGCAACTCCTTGGAAAAGGAGAAGGCATAGGAATAGCTCTCGGAGTCGAAGCGCGCCCCCGGATAGCGATTCCAGTACCAGGTGCCGCCGACACCGGTGCCGGCTTCCAGCACCAGCACCCGCAACCCGAGTTCGCGCAGCCGATAAAGCTGGTACATCCCGGACATGCCGGCACCGATGATGATGGCGTCGTAGTCGAGGGATTGGGTGTCGTTGGCTGCGTCCATTTGCGGTCACTCCTGCGTGTGTTTTGGCGGCTGAGCCACGCGCGTCCGCCAAAAACTCATGGTATGAAAAACCTACTCACTGGTATCGTTGGCACTGTAACCGTCTCGCAGCCGGCCTGCAATGGAGTTTTTCGGGGCGGTGCCAGGGGCCTGGCACAGATGTCGGTGTATGCGGGCCGGGGCCGCCGCCGGTGATGTCCGAGGCCCGATGGGCATTGTCCGCTATCAAGGAAATAGAGGCGAACCGGCCGTTCAGACGAACGGCAACACAGCCAGCGGGCTTATATACTCCCCCTCCGCAGGAGCCTGGGAATTCTCGCTGCCTTTAATATTTCGCTCGCGGCGCCGTTTCCCGTCATGCTGACCCACGGATCAAGTCCGTGGGCAGGCTCCGGTCAGCATCCACGCCTTTCGCTGTTGAGACCACGCAAGGCGTGGATGCCGACCTGCGTCGGCATGACGAGGAAAGCCAACGCCGAAGGGTCAATGGTATGGGCCTTTGGTATCATCCCCGTTGACAGCACCCCCCGGCCCGGGCGTTCTGCTCCCATGCTCCCCCGACGCGCCCTTCTGACCGGGCTGATGACGTGTCCCGCCTTTGGCGGGGCCGTGGCGGCGGAGGCTGGCGCGCAGGATCGGTTCTTCACCGCCAGCGATGGCGTGCGGCTGCATTACCTCGATGCCGGGCGGGCCAGCCATGACAAGGTGATCGTGCTCGTACCCGGCTGGACCATGCCGGCCTGGATCTGGGAGGCGCAGATCAAGGCCTTCAGCCAGCGCCATCGGGTGATCGCCTTCGATCCGCGCGGCCAGGGCCGATCGGATGTGCCGGCGCGGGGATATGATCATACGAGCCGGGGGCGGGATATGGGCGACCTGATCGCGCATATTGGGGTGCCTCGGGTCGTGGTCGCGGCCTGGTCGCTGGGGGTGCTCGACACGCTGGCCTATGTCCATACGCACGGCGACGCGCGCCTGGCCGGGCTGGTCCTGGTCGATAACTCGGTGGGCGAGGACCCGCCGCCTCCGCCGCCCCCCACCTTGCCGCCGAACCAGCCCATTCCGCCCCCGCCGCCGCACGCGGAAGCGATGCGCCGGTTCGTGGCGGGCATGTTCCGCACCCACCGCGACCCCGCTTACCTCGATCGCCTGACCCAGGCGACGCTGCGCACGCCCGAACCCGCGGCCCGCGCTTTGCTCGCCTACCCGGTGCCGCGCACGTATTGGAAAGAGGCGGTCTTTGCGGTCACCCGCCCGGTCCTGTATGTGGTCCGGCCGCGTTGGGTACCCCAGGCGGCGAACCTTGCCCTCCATCGGCCGGGAACGGAGACGGAAGTATTCGCCGAGGCCGGCCACGCGCTGTTCGTCGATGAACCCGCCCGCTTCAATGCCGTCGTGGAGAGCTTCATCCAACGCCGGGTGTGGCCTTGAATCTGCTGTCGCTGTTCCTCGTCTCCTTCGCCGCCGTTGGCTATGAGACCGCGCTGACCCGCTACTTCGCCGTCGCGAAATGGTCGGAGTATGGCTATTGGGTGATCTCCATCGTCATGGTGGGCTTCGCCCTGAGCGGCGTGGTGCTGGCGCTGTGGCGCGACGCTTTCGCCCGGCAGGGGGAGCGGCTTTTGGCCATCCTGCCGCCGTTGCTGGTGGCGACCGCCGCCGCTGGCTATTGGCTGGTGACCATCAACCCGTTCAACCCGCTGCAATTGCAGAACCAGGCCACCTGGGCGCCGCAGGTTTGGAATATCGGCCTCTATTACCTGGCCCTGCTGCCGTTCTTCTTCCTGGCCGGCACCTTCATCAGCCTGAGTTTCGTGCTGCAGTCCCGGCGCATCGGGATTGTCTACGGCTATGACCTGACCGGCGCCGGAGCCGGGGCGGCGGCGGTGCTGGTGGCGATGTATGCCGTGCATGCTTTCAACCTGGTGCCGCTGCTGCTGGTGCCGCTGGCCGCCAGCGCGCTGTTCACCGATCGCCGCTGGCGCCTGCGCTCCGCCGCCGCGACGCTGCTGGCGCTGGGCGTTGCCGAGGCCGGGTTGCTGACCGATCCGCAGGCGGCCTTCAACGATTTCAAGGCGATCTACGCGCCGCTGCACACCCAGGACGCCAAGGTGGTGGCGGAGGTGCTGTCGCCGCGCGGCGATTACATCCTGCTGGATGATTTTCAGGAGCGTGTGGACACCGACCTCTCCAACAATGCCGGCCTGCTGGGCGTTGGCGGGCCGCCGCAGACCTTCGGCCTGTATCGCGACGGCAACCGCATCGCCGCTCTGCCCAAACCGGATGGCCTGGATGTCAGCTACGCGCCCGCCGCCCTGGATGCTTTGCCCTACCGGCTGATCCCGAACGCGCGGGTGCTGGTAGTCGGCGGTTCCGGCGGGTTCCGCGCCTTGCAGGCCCTGGCTTTGGGGGCGCGGTCGGTCCGCGTCCTGGAACCGGAACCGGTCCTGCGCAGCGCATTGGAGCGGGGCCTGGGCCCGTCGCCGGCGCTGGCGGCCAACCCGGCCCTGACGATTGGCGGTGAAGGCCCGATGGCGGCGGCTCCGGGTGCGGCGGATATCGTCGATATCTCCGCCGATTTCCTTGATACCGGGGAGGCTAATGTCAGCGCCTTCAGCGCTGAAGCCATCGCCTTCTACCTGCGGGCGCTGCCG
>CAIUPC010000259.1 GCA_903900905.1 uncultured Acetobacteraceae bacterium | reverse complement strand
GGTTCCACCTCTGGCGATCATGCTCCAGGCGGCGCCAGGCGGGCTCAGTACTGGCGGTACCCAGGCGCGCTCTGCACGGAGTTGCCATAGGAATACATGCACTGCGTGTAGACCCGGTCGTAGCGCGATCGCATCTGATTGGCGGAACGCTGGGCGGCGCCGGCGCCGGACGCGCCGCCCATCAACAGGCCCGCCCCGGCGCCGATAGCCGCCCCCGCCCCGGCATGACCCGACGCGGAGCCAAGCAGCGCCCCCACACCGGCGCCAAGCGCGGTGCCAACGACGGCATGACCGACGGCATTGCTCTCCGCGGCCTGAGAATCCGCGCCATTGGCCTGTTGTGATGCCAGGCTCTGGCAATACGCATCCTCCTGCTGAAAGCTCTGGAGCGGCTTACCCTGCGGGGGCAGTGCCATGACCCCGGGACCACGTGGCGGCGGTACCGCGCAAGCGGTGAGCAACAAGGCCGATGACAAAGCGAACGGCAGACCCAGGCGGCGCATAACTGACTTCCTTCAGTGGGCCGCGGCCCGAACGGTCCGCGGCGGCAAGGCGAATATACCGCGAGCATGAAACCCGCTTCGGTAACATAGTGTGTCCCGACGCCCCGGGGGAGGGCGGCCATCGCACATGGCTGTGAGCGGCCGGCGGGGAGCGCGGCCAAGACACGCGCGCGGCAGTTCGCATTTTACTTTAAGTCCGCAACAAGGAGTCAAATATCGACACCAGAAAACGCCCCGGGCGAGGCCTGCCGGATGCACAGATCGCGGAAACGATTTTCGGCTGTCGTGCTCTATATCGTCATGGCCCGGCTTGTCCGGGCCAACCCCGCCCGTACCATGCCGCGATAGGTGGCCCGGACAAGCCGGGCCATGACGATTGAGGCAGGATCGCGCACATTCGTTTCCGCGATCTGTCAATGCGGTAAGGGCGAGGCGCGGCTCCGGGCGGCACACCGGGCAAAATCCGGGATTTCTTTCACCTGATACAGCTTCTGATTGATTGCAATTCGGCGTCAGGGTGCTATTGGTCTCGATAATAAACAACGAATCGTCCTGGGGGGCGAGGAAAAGTCCTGGACCAATTCATCAGGGAAGGTAACGAACCAAAATGAGTGCTGCCATCTCGCGCCCCGCCGCGCGTCCAATGTCCTCCGATGAAAAGAAGGTCATCCTGGCCTCTTCGCTTGGAACCGTGTTTGAATGGTATGACTTTTACCTCTATGGCGCGCTCGCCGCGACCATCGGCACCAAGTTCTTCAGCCAATTTCCCGAAGGCACGCGCAACATCTTCGCGTTGCTCGCCTTCGCCGCCGGCTTCCTGGTGCGCCCGTTCGGGGCGCTTGTGTTCGGCCGCCTGGGCGATCTGGTGGGGCGCAAGCACACCTTCCTGATTACGATCCTGATCATGGGTTCGTCCACATTCATCGTCGGTATCCTCCCGACTTCCGACCAGATCGGCGTGACGGCTCCCATCATCCTGATCGGGCTGCGGTTGTTGCAGGGCCTGGCGCTGGGTGGTGAGTATGGTGGCGCCGCGACCTATGTCGCCGAACACGCGCCGATGGGCCGGCGCGGCTTCTACACCAGCTGGATTCAGACCACCGCGACCATGGGTCTGTTCATGTCGCTGCTGGTGATCCTGTTCACCCAATCCGCCCTCGGCCCGAAGGACTTCGCTGACTGGGGCTGGCGTGTGCCGTTCATCGTCTCCGTGCTGCTGCTCGCGGTGTCCGTCTGGATCCGGTTGCAGCTGTCGGAAAGCCCGGCCTTCGTGAAGATGAAGGCGGAAGGCACCCATTCCAAGGCGCCGCTGACTGAGGCATTTGGTCAATGG
>CAIUPC010000258.1 GCA_903900905.1 uncultured Acetobacteraceae bacterium | reverse complement strand
GTCAACACGCTGTGCAACATGGGCGCCTATCTCTCCACCTTCGCGCCGGCGGTGCCGACCTACCTGTACGCGACGCTGCTGGCGGGCGTGTACAAGACCCCGGCGATCTATGTCGAGGTGAAGGCGGTGTTCACCAACACCGTTCCGGTCGACGCCTATCGCGGCGCCGGCCGTCCGGAAGCGACGTTCCTGCTGGAGCGTCTGGTGGATTGCATCGCGCAGGACACCGGCATCGACCGCGTCGAACTGCGCCGCAAGAACTTCATCCCGTCCAACGCCTTCCCCTATCAAACCCCGGTGGCGCTGCAATATGACAGCGGCGACTACCAGACGACCCTCAAGGTCGCGCTGGCCAATGCCGACTGGGACGGTTTCGAAGCCCGCCGCGCCGAGGCCAAAAGCCGCGGCAAGCTGCGTGGCATCGGGATTTCCACCTACCTCGAAGCCTGCGGCATCGCGCCCTCGGCCGTGGTGGGCTCACTCGGCGCCCGCGCCGGCCTCTATGAGGTCGCCAATATCCGCGTCCACCCGACCGGCAGCGTGACGGTCTTCACCGGCACCCATAGCCATGGCCAGGGGCATGAGACGACGCTGGCGCAGCTGGTCTGCGATCAGCTCGGCGTGCCGCTGTCGCAGGTCGATGTGGTGCATGGCGATACCGCCAAAATCCCCTTCGGCATGGGCACCTACGGCTCCCGCTCGTTGGCCGTCGGCGGTTCGGCGATGGTCAAGGCGATGGATAAAATCATCGCCAAGGGCAAGAAGATCGCCGCCCATCTGATGGAAGCCTCGGTCGAGGACATCGAGTTCGCCAACAACACCTTCACCGTTGCCGGCACCGACAAGTCCAAGACCCTGACCGACATCTCCCTGGCCGCCTATGTCCCGCACAACTACCCGATCGATGAGATCGAGCCGGGCCTGGACGAGACCGCGTTCTACGATCCGAAGAACTTCACCTTCCCCGGTGGCTGCCATATCGCGGAAGTGGAGATCGATCCGGAAACCGGCGTCACCACGGTGATCAACTTCACCGCCGTCGATGACGTGGGCCGGGTCGTCAATCCGATGATCGTCGAGGGCCAGATCCAGGGCGGCGTTGCCCAGGGTATCGGCCAGGCGCTGCTGGAAGCGGCCATCTACGACAAGTCGGGCCAGCTGCTGTCCGGCTCGATGATGGATTACACCATGCCGCGGGCGGACAACCTGCCCAACTTCAACGTCGCCACCGAAAACACCATGTGCACCCACAACCCCCTGGGGTCGAAGGGCTGCGGTGAGGTGGGGGCCATCGGCTCCCCGCCCGCGATCATGAACGCGGTGATCGATGCGCTGAAGGATTACGGCGTGCGTCACATCGACATGCCCGCGACCGGGCCGAAACTATGGTCGATTATCCAGGCCGGCCAGACCAAAATGGCGGCCGAGTAAGCAAGGCGAAGGGATCAGAACGATGTACGATTTCACGTATCAGAAGCCCGCCAGCCTCGCTGACGCGGCCTCCATCCTCTCCGGCGACGCCGACGCGAAGGCGCTGGCCGGCGGCATGACTTACATCCCGGTGCTGAAGCAGCGCCTGGCGAAGCCCTCCGCGATCGTGGACCTGTCGGGCCTCGGCCTGTCGGGCATCACGGTGGCCGGTGGCACGGTCACCATTGGTGCCATGACCACGCATGGCACGGTGGCGAACTCGGCCGAGGTCAAGGCCGCGATCCCGGCGCTGGCGGCTCTCGCCGGTGGCATTGGTGACGAGGCGGTGCGCCATCGCGGCACCATCGGCGGGTCGCTTGCCAACAATGACCCGGCGGCGTGCTACCCCTCCGCCGTGCTGGCGCTGGGCGCGACGATCACCACCAACAAGCGCGCCATCGCGGCCGATGATTACTTCCAGGGCATGTTCACCACGGCGCTGGAAGAGGGCGAGATCATCACCTCCGTCAGCTTCCCGGTGCCGGAACGCGCGGCTTATGAGAAGTTCCGCAACCCGGCGTCCCGCTATGCCATCGTCGGCGTGTTCGTGGCGAAGTTCGCCACGGGTGCGCGGGTCGCGGTGACCGGTGCCAGCCAAAGCGGCGTGTTCCGCCATGCCGGCATGGAAGCGGCGCTGTCGGCCAATTTCTCCCCGGATGCCACGGCGGGCGTGACCACCGAGGCCGACAACATGAACGGCGACATCCACGCCAGCGCCGAATACCGGGCGCATCTGGTGGGCGTGGTGACCAAGCGCGCCGTCGCCAAGGCGTAAGACCCCGGCACACCAGGCCGCCTGATCGACGTACTGGTGTGCCAAAGCGGCTCGGGCCGGGTTTGAAACGGGAGTCGCCGGCTCGGTAAACCATCCTGCCCAGCAATCAGGGCAATCGGGTGCAGCGCGCCCATTGCCCGAATTGGGGTAATGGCTTGCCCCAAACGTCATCCCCTGGTCTGTCCCAGTGCTGTCCGGTTTAACGATTGAGCGATGGCGCGGATGTACTTTCGTCATGCTCGGGCTTGACCCGAGCACCGCCATTGGCACTTGCGGTGAATAGGACGTGATGGCTTTTGGCGACAGAAGCCTGCGGGGGTGCTCGGGTCAAGCCCTACGGGATTCACAGATCGCGGAAACGAAAATTTGG
>CAIUPC010000257.1 GCA_903900905.1 uncultured Acetobacteraceae bacterium | reverse complement strand
CCGACGGGATCGTCGGACACTTCCGGCACCATCACCATCGGCAGTTCCTGGCGGACCAGATTGCGCTCGAACGGGTTGTCGTCGATGAACACCAGCGAATCGAGGCCGATGTTCAGCTCTTCGGCGATGGCGCGGATATTGCCGGCCTTGTCGGACCAGTTGGCCACGAAGCTGGCGATGTCACCGCGTTTCAGCACCATATCCGGGTGCTTTTCAAACGGCTCGACCGCGTTCGCCTCGTCGTTCTTCGAACACACCGCGAGGATGATGCCGCGGCGCGTCAGCTCCCGGCAGTAGTCCTGGAAGGCGACATAAGCCTCCCCGAGCGGGCTGCCCTGACCGAGGGCAATGCCCTCCAGCCCATCATCGCCGATAACCCCGCCCCAGACCGTGTTATCGAGATCCAGCACCAGGCATTTGAACGATCGGCCCTGCTTCGCGGCCAGCCAGCGGCCCACGAGATCGCCATAGAGCGGCGTGGCGGTGGGGGCGATTTCCTGCTTGGAGCGATGCCACAGCGCGGCATCATGCCAGGAAGCCAGCCCGTCGCGGGCCGCACGGTCGTCGATGGCCAGGATATCGACGCCCTCTTCCTCCGCCATCGCCCGCAGTTCAGCATTGAGACGGGCCACGAAATACGCCCGCGATCCGGGCAGCCGATGCTCGTTGGCGCCGAGGATGGGGAGATGGACGGGCAGGGCGGCCTGCTGCGCGATCGGGCAGCGAAACGCCTCCCGCGCCAGGCGCCAGGTCTCTTTGATATGGTCCTTGATGTCGCTCAGCGCGGCGTTGGCGGTTTCGGCATCCATGCCGGCCGTGACCCCGGCGGTGAGGTGATAAGCGTCAAAGGCCAGCAGAATGGCGGTCGGTTTGAACGCGTGCAGGGCCGAGTCCTTGTCCGACAGCTCCTGCAAATACTGGCCATAGTCGGATTCGTAGGTGTCGATCCAGATGCCGCGGCGTAATCCGGCGACCCTTATGCCCGCCAGCAGATGCGTCAGGGTCGAGGAACCGAGCACCGCCAGGCGCACCGGCTTCGTGGCGACGCCGGAGGGGCCGGCGGGCAAAAGCCGGCGGGTGGTCTCGTCGAGGGCATTGGTCAGAACAAAATTGATCCGGCCATTGGCGAGGGCGACAGCTTCGTCCCAAATTTTCTCTGGCGTGTTTTCTGGTACGCCGGCCAGCGCGCGCAGGCGTGGGCGCCAGTCCGGGATGGTGGGCAGCCAGTGCAGGTCGGTCATCATAGGGTCCTAGGGAACTCTGTGTGGGCGCGATAGACGCAGCCTAACGCAAACCGATGCTGTCCGGAACCGTGATGCACACCCATTTTCAGCCCGCCGCCGGGGGGCGAAGCCGCGATTTTCTTGGGTCTTGCACGGATTCCCCCCCCAGTTTAAGCGATGCGCGGAACCGGTTCAAAAGGAGTAGCATGGCCGATATGACCCGCAACGCGCGCCGCGTCGTACTGATCGGAAATTGTCAGGCGCAGGCGATGGCTAATCTGTATCGGCGATTTGTCGCTGAGCGGACCGGGGATATCGTCGAACATGTCGCATCTTACCAAGACATGACACCGCAGGCCCGCCACAGCATCGAACAGGCGGATCTGATCGTCGAGCAGCTGTTCGATCTCAAGCAGCAGACAGAAGCGTCAAACCTCGCCAAATCCACGCCGCGGGTGTTTTTGCCGATGGTAACGGCGGCCTTCCTCTGGCCCTTCGCCGGTCAGGCGCATCCTAAAAATGTCGAACTCCCCTGGCTGGCAGCCGGCCCTTATGGCGGGGAGGCATCTGACTCCTACCTCAACCGATTGATCCTGGTCGAAAAATCACCGCAGGAAGCAGTCGAACTCTACGCCAGCCTGGCCGTCAACAGCCGCATGAACCTCGATCGGCTTTTTGAACTCGTCATGGATCGGCAGCAATCACGCGATGAGGCGTCGGGCTATGACATTGCCAATGTGATTAAATCTTATTTTCGTACAGAGCAGGTTTTTCTGAGCCCCTATCACCCGAATTTACGCGTGGCCCTGAGCCTCGCGACACAGTTCTTTCAGAAGGTCGGTGCCACGCAGAGCGATATCGATCGTATGCATAATTGTATTCGGGTCACACCATTTCCGAAAACCGAATTGCCGTTGCATCCGGACGTCTGCCGTCATTTCAAGCTCGATTTCGTCAAACCGGACCGGCGGTATTTGTTCATGAACGAAGGGCGGTTCACCTTCCGGGACTACGCCCTGCGATACATGAAGCTGGAATGGAACCCGGATCTCGAAGAAGGGCTCAGCCTGATGCATGCGGGCAAGCGGGAGGCCGCACGCGATAAGCTGATCACAGGCCTCGCGGTCAGTCCCAATTCCGCCGTCGGCCAGCATGCGCTTGGACATATCCTGTCACAGGCCGGCGACAACGAAGGCGCGGAAAAAGCAATGCGCCGGGCGGTGGAAATCGAGCCCGACCATGGTCCCTATCATGCCTCCCTCGGCGCTCTTCTGCGAAAGACCGGCGCCGTGGCGGAGGCGGAGGTCGCGCTTCTGACCGCGATCATGCTCGATCCATCGGACATGCATCATTACGTGTTGATGGCGCATATGCTGCGCCATCGCGGTGAGTTCGCGGAATCGCGCAGCATGATCCTTCAGGCCCTGGAATTTGAACCCTACTCGGCCTTTCTGCATATGGAATATTCCCATGCGCAGGAATCCATCGGTGACCTCGAAGGGGCGCTGGCGGCGCAAAGCCGGGCGGTTGAACTGGCCCCGGATGAGACCAAATACGCACCGCGGCTCGCGGATTTGCGCCGCCGTCTGGGGCTGCCGCCGCTCCCACCGCCGGTGAAGCGGCCGGCGCCGGCCGCCGCGGCGCCGCCGGTGCCCGCCGCGACCATCACTGAAAACACGGATGCAGCCGCTTCCAACGATCCCCAGATGCTGCTGGAACGGGCACAACGGCTGTTTGCGCAAAACGACCTCACCGCCGCCGAAGCGGCGATCCGCGGCGCGATAGGTCTGAACTCGTCAGTGTATTTCTATCATGTCCTCTTGAGCGACATCCTCGCCCGGCGCGGTGATCGGACCAATGCCGCCAAGGAAGCCAGGCTGGCCTTTGAGTTGGCCCCCGATAGCGCCCATGCCCTGGGACACCTGGCCCATGTGACCCAGCTCGGCGGCAATGTCGCCGATGCGATCGCCATGTATCGGGAAGCGGTCGCGATGGAACCGGGTAATGCCCACCTGCGCGGTCAGCTGCGGGAACTCGAACAACGCGCCGCCCAGGCCTGAATGGGCCGCCACGGTCCTCCCCGATGGCACTGATCGGTCAAATCTCGGAATGGTTCCAACGCTGGCGGGCGATGCGCGCGCTGCGGTCGATCGATCACCGGCTGGCGCAGGATCATTACTGGGACGTTCGTAACCTGCTGGCCGAGGCACGAACCAGCTTCGAATCCGGCAACCTGCGCCGCGCCAACGAGATCTGGGAAAAGGTGAAAAAATCCTATCCGGACCTGCTGCCGCTGTTCGGACCGGCACTCGAAATATGTCTCAGCCTGCGGAACTATGACGATGCCGAGGCGTTGATGACGCGCGGGCTGGCGATGAACCCGAGGCATCCGCACTGCATGGAAGGCCTGGCCCGCATCGCTTATGAGCGAGGCGATACCAGCCTCGCGTTGGAGCGTTGCGCCAGCCTGCGAAAAGCATTTCCAGGCAGCGCAATCGGTTACGTGATCGCGGCCGCCGCTTTAGCCGCGCTGGACCGGGTGGAGGAGGCCGAGGCCATTCTCGCGCCGGGTCTGCGGGCTTTACCGGAAAATGACGCACTCTGCGTCAAATACGCCCAAATGGCGGAACAAAAGGGCGATTGGAACGCGGCGTTGCAGCGCTGGCGGGATATTGATGTCCGGTTTCACCATATCATCGCGGTCTCGTCACAGGCGCGCGCGCTCAAGGAACTCGGACGCTACGACGAAGCCGATGCATTGCTGGAAGGGGTCAAACACCGATCCGGCAACGATACCTCAATCTGGGCCGAATCCGCCCGCATACGGGAGCATCAGGGCGATTGGGCCGGGGCATCGGAACGCTGGGCGGGGTTTCGTAAGCGCTTTCCCTTGGAGCCTTTTGGCTATGTCTGGAGCCTGGTGCCCCTGCTGGCGCTGAACCAACAGGCTGAAGCAGATCAGATGCTCCGGGATGGGATTTATGTGACGACCGAAAATCCCCGGCTCATGGTTGAATACGCCTGGCTCGCGCAAAAGCGCCAGGATTGGTCAGAGGCCGAACAACGCTGGGCTGCTGTCCGGGCCCACCACCCCGAACTCCGCGACGCAATCGAGCAGGGTGCCGTCGCGCTGGATCAGCTCGGCCGCGCGGAGGAAGCCGCACAGCTGCGTGCTTCCTGAGCAACGCCCCCATGTACCATACAGGTGGCGGTCAACGGAGCAGTTATCCACAATATTTTGTGGTGCCGCCGCCGATTGCCGTTGACCGTCTGAGTGTGAGGCGATACCCCTGACGACGTGACAAACCCTGACGCACGTCCGTTTATTCGCTTACGA
Source organism: uncultured Acetobacteraceae bacterium (assembly GCA_903900905.1). Lineage (GTDB taxonomy): Bacteria > Pseudomonadota > Alphaproteobacteria > Acetobacterales > Acetobacteraceae > Rhodopila. The sequence goes on along the minus strand of CAIUPC010000257.1, from coordinate 2,065 downwards.
GGCCGCTCGGTCATGGCCCTCGTGCTCGCGCCCGATCCGCCGCTGCCGACATGGCTGGCGGCGCTGGATGCACAGATCGCGCGCGCCCCGACATTCTTCGATGGACGCCCGGTGCTGGCCGATCTGAGCGGGTTGCCGAGTTCGACGCCGGATGTGGCGGGGTTTTTGCGGATGCTGGAAGAGCGCGGCATCCGCATTATCGGCACCGAAGGCGGCCATCCCACCTGGCCGGGGGTGGAGGCCTGGGGCCGCCCGTTCCCAAGTGCCACGAAGCCGGGGCGGGCGGTGGAGATGCCGGATGAAACCGTGCCGCGGGCGGCGGTGCTGGCGGAACCGCCGAAGCCCATCGCTGGCGGCGATGTATCCTCGCTGGTGATCGACCAGCCGATACGCTCCGGCCAATCGATCGTGTTTGAACGCGGCGACGTGACGGTGCTGGGTTCGATCTCCTCCGGGGCCGAGGTGATGGCGGGCGGCTCGATCCATATTTATGGCGCGCTGCGGGGCAGGGCGGTCGCCGGTCTGGCGGGCAACAGTAAGGCGCGCATTTTCTGCCGCAAGTTGCAGGCGGAACTGATCGCCATCGACGGGGTCTATCAGACGGCGGACGACATGCCGGCGGCACTGATCGGGCGGTCGGTTCAGGCCTGGCTCGAAGGCGAGCAGATGCAGATGACGGCGCTCGATTAAGAGCGGGCGATTGAACCAAACACGGGAGACGCGAATGGCCAAAGTCCTGGTCGTGACATCCGGCAAAGGGGGGGTTGGTAAGACGACCTCCACCGCCGCTTTGGGCGCGGCCCTGGCGCAGAACGGCGCCAACGTGGTTGTCGTCGACTTCGACGTCGGTCTGCGGAACCTCGATCTGGTGATGGGGGCGGAGCGCCGCGTTGTCTATGACCTCATCAACGTCGTGCAGGGCGATGCCAAGCTGGCGCAGGCGCTGATCCGCGACAAGCGCATCGACAATCTGTCGCTGCTGCCGGCGTCGCAGACCCGCGACAAGGACGCGCTGACGTCGGAAGGCGTGGAGCGCGTGGTCAACGAGCTCAAGGAAAAATTCGACTGGGTCATTTGCGACAGCCCCGCGGGCATCGAGAAGGGCGCGATGCTGGCCATGCGCCACGCCGATGTCGCGGTGGTCGTGACCAACCCGGAGGTGTCGTCGGTGCGTGACTCCGACCGCATCATCGGGATGCTCGATTCCAAGACCGCGAAAGCGGAAAAGGGTGAGCGGATTGAGAAGCACCTGCTGCTCACCCGCTACGATCCCGGCCGCGCGGCGCGGGGCGAGATGCTGAATGTCGAGGATGTGCTGGAGATCCTGTCGATCCCGCTGCTGGGCATCATCCCGGAAAGCGAGGAAGTGCTGCGGGCGTCCAATCTCGGCTCGCCCGTGACCCTGGCCAGCCCGGCCGGTGTCGCGGCGAAGGCCTATTTCGACGCGGCGCGGCGTCTGGGTGGCGAGAAAATTGAGGTCGTGGTGCCGATGGAGCGCAAGGGCTTCCTCGGCCGTCTGTTCAGCCGGAGGGTGGCATGAACCTGTTCTCTCTGTTTAAGCGCAAATCCTCCGCACCCGTCGCGCGGGAGCGGCTGCAGATCCTGCTGGCGCATGAGCGGATCGCCACGGGCCATTCCGAACTGCTGGCCAAATTGCAGGAAGAGATCATCCAGGTGATCGCGCGGCACATTAAGATCGACCGCGACAAGGTGCATGTGAAGCTCGATCGCGGGAATGATATGTCCACGCTGGAGATCGATGTGGATCTGCCGTCGGTGATGCCGTTGCTGCCGGCGCGGGGCTAGGCGCGGGTTCTTCCTTGCGTTCTTCAACGCGATACCTTTGACCGGACGGGCTTGGGCTCCAAAAACCGTCATCCCCGGACTTGTTCCGGGGACCCATCGCGGCACAAGCGGAAATCTTGGTCCCCGGAACAAGCCCCATGCGCGCTGACATAAACGGCGACGGACTCCCTTCCTCGTCATCCCCGGGCTTGTCCCGGGGACCAATCGCGGCACTTGCGGAAACCTTGGTCCCCGGAACAAGTCCGGGGATGACGGTTTT
>CAIUPC010000256.1 GCA_903900905.1 uncultured Acetobacteraceae bacterium | reverse complement strand
CTAACAAGGCGTGGATGCCGACCTGCGTCGGCATGACGGTGGGGCGGCAGCTTCACATGGCGGGTCGGCTCGTTTACCCGTCATGCCCGGGCTTGCCCCGGCCATCTCCGGAAATGGTGGCACCGAGTACCCCCGCGATGACCCTTGCGACACCAGGGGCACGCACCCCATGAGAACCATCCTCCGCCGCTACCCCCGCGTCGTGCTCGGCGGCACGCTTTTGACCATCCTGGTGATGCTGTCGCTGCTGGCCCCATGGATCGCGCCCTATGACCCGATCAAACTGAGCGTCGCCCAACGCCTCCGCCCGCCCAGCGCGCTGCATTGGTTCGGCACCGACGCCTATGGCCGCGACGTGCTCAGCCGCACGCTTTGGGGCGGGCAGATTTCGCTGCTCATCGCCGTCTCCGTCGCCTGCCTCAGCACCGTCATCGGCACGCTGGTGGGCCTGGTCGCGGGCTATTTCCGCGCCATGGACACGGTGGTGATGCGCATCATGGACGGGCTGATGGCGATCCCCGGCATTCTGCTGGCGGTGGCGATGCTGTCGCTGTCGAAGGCCAGCGTGCAGACGGTGATCCTCGCCATCACCATCCCGGAAATTCCCCGCGTGGTGCGCCTGGTCCGCGCCGTGGTGCTGTCGATCCGGGAGCAGACCTTCGTCCAAGGCGCGGTATCCTCGGGCACACGCACCTGGGCCATCCTGTTGAAGCACATCCTGCCCAACGCACTGACGCCCATCATCGTGCAGGCGACCTATATCGCGGCCTCGGCGGTGCTGATCGAGGCCTATCTGGGTTTCCTCGGTGTCGGCACCCCGCCGGAGGTCCCGTCCTGGGGCAATATCATCGCCGAGGGCCGCAACTTCATCATGCTGGCAATCTGGAGCGTGCTGTTCCCCGGCCTGTTCCTCGGCACGATGGTGCTGTCGATCAATATTCTGGGGGACGGCGTGCGCGACATGCTCGACCCGCGGATCGCCAAGCGGCTGTAACCGGAGCGTTGCCATGATCCTGGTCACCAACAACGAGGGCACGCTGGGCGTTCCCACCACGGCGCGCATGCTCGCCGATAAGGCCGCGGCGCTGGATGCGATCGAGGCGGGGATCCGGCTGATCGAAGCCGATCCCTCCGTCCGCACGGTCGGGCGGGGCGGTTGGGCGAATTTGATCGGTGAGATCGAATTGGATGCTTGTTTGATGGATGGCACGACCCTGCGCTCCGGCGCCGTGGGTGCCCTGCGCGATTTCCTGCATCCCGTCAGCGTGGCGCGGGAGGTGATGCGCCGCCTGCCGCACGAACTGCTTGTCGGCGAAGGCGCGGCCCGCTTCGCCCGCGAAGTCGGGGCTGAACCGGCCGAGAACCTGATCGAGGATTCCCGCCGGGTCTGGCAGGAATGGTTCGATACCACCTTGACCGCGGCGCAGAAGGCGGCCTGGCCGAACATCGATCTCGCCGCCCTCTGCCGCCACGCCATCGATCCCGAAGTCGGCCGCGACACCACGGTATTCCTGGCGCAGGACGCGACGGGTTCGATTTGTTCGGGGACCAGCACCTCCGGCTGGGCCTGGAAATATCCGGGCCGGTTGGGCGACAGCCCGATCGTGGGCGCCGGATCATACGCCGATACCCGCTACGGCGCCGCGGCCTGCACCGGCGCCGGGGAGATGACCATCCGCTGCGGCACCGCACGGGCGATCGTTCTGTACATGAAGAAAGGCGCCAGCGTCGCCGATGCGGTGATGGAGGCGGTGGATGACATGCGCGCCCTGAAAGGCGGCCTGATCAGCCGCGTCACCATCCATGCGATCGATACGCGTGGCAACCATTCTGTCGTTGCGGTGAACGGGCCGGGCAACAATGTGTATTGGCTGTGGGATGGGGCGGGTGAGCCCCTGCGCTGCCCGGCGGCGGCGGTTCGGCTTTAGGCGCGGGCAGGCCCGCACCTTCCCCCCCCGTCATCCCCGGGCTCGTCCCGGGGACCACTCGCGGCACTGTTGGAAACCGTGGTCCCCCGGACAAGCCAGGGATGACGGCGGGGGAGGCCCAGTACGGACGGCGCGGTAACCAGACAGCTTTGCGACAAGATCCCCCCGTCAACGTGACACCACCCGCCCTCCATGCCTAACCTGCCCCGACCGAGATTGCGACCAAGGACAACCG
>CAIUPC010000255.1 GCA_903900905.1 uncultured Acetobacteraceae bacterium | reverse complement strand
CGATCGCCCGGGCGCCACGCGGCTCCTGGATCTTGCGGCGGACGCGGCGGACAGGCTCGGCCTGCCCGCGGTCGCGAACCGGGTGGCCGCGTCGCGCGCGCGGCTCGAGGTGCCCGCCTCGCCCGCCGCTGTCCCCGATGCCCTGACGGCGCGGGAACTGGATGTGTTGCGGCTGCTGGCGATCGGACGCAGCAACGCCGATGTCGCCTTGGTGCTGGACATCAGCCTGAACACGGTCGCGACGCATGTGCGGAACATCCTGGCCAAGACCGGCTGCGCCAACCGGACGGAGGCCGGCGCCTATGCCGTCCGGCACGGCCTGGCTCGTCTGGCCTGATGAGCCGGCGCGGGGCCAATGATGAGCCTTTGGACCGGACTGTGAACGCGACGTCTCACCAATCCTGACGATTTATCCCGTCCGGCCCACGGCACAGGATGGCGTCACCGCCGGGTAAACCGGCCTGGACCAGATCAGGAGAACGAGCATGCACAGCCACGACCCCATCCTGTCCGCCGACCTGCTGCGCCGCTGCGCGGAACGTTGCGCCGTTTACGATCGGGAGAACCGCTTCTTCGACGAGGATTTCGCGGAATTGCAAGCCGCCGGTTACCTGACACTCGCCGTGCCCAAGGAACTGGGCGGCCCTGGCCTGAGCCTGTCTCAGGTCGTCTCGGAACAACGGCGGCTGGCCTACCACGCCCCGGCCACCGCGCTGGCGATCAACATGCACAATTACTGGGTCGGGACGGCGGCGAACCTCTGGCGGAACGGTGACACCTCGCTGGAATGGCTGCTGAAGGAAGCGCTGGCGGGCGAGGTGTTCAACGGCTCCCACTCCGAACGCGGCAGCGAGGGGGCGCGAACATCGACCAGCAAGGCCGTGCGGGTGGAGGGCGGATTCCGCATCACCGGTCATAAGATGTTCAACAGCCTGTCGCCGGTCACGACGCGGTTTGGCGGCCATGCGATGTGGGCAGATGCCGACGGCGGGCCGAAAATCGTACATTTCTTCATGCCCCGGGAAACCGAGGGGCGGCGCGTCGTCAAGACCTGGGACACGCTGGGGATGCGCGCTACCGCCAGCGACGATCTGGTGCTGGACGATGCCTTCGTGGCAGATCGCTACGTCGGCCGGATTTTGCCTGTTGGCGCCGGCGATCTGTTTATGCTGGGCATTTACGCCTGGGGCCTTCTGGGCTTCGCCTTCATTTATCACGGCATGGCGCAGCGGGCGATTGATCTGGCTCTGCCATCGATCAGGAAAAAGACCTCACTGTCTTTGACCCGGTCGATGGCCTATCACCCGGAGGTCCAGCACACTGTCGCGGACATGATGCTAATATTCGATCCGATCGGCCCTCACATCGAAAAGATCGCCGACGACTGGACCAACGGCGTGGCGCACGGTGCCGCCTGGCCTGCGAAAATCCTGTCCGCGAAATATCACGCCGTTGAAGCCTGTTGGAAAATTGCCGACATGGCCATGGAGTTGTCCGGCGGCAGCGGAATGTTCAAGGGCAATGAACTGGAACGCCTGTTCCGCGACGCGCGCTGTGGCCGGTTCCATCCTGCAAATTCGTTTATCACGCACGAGGTCATCGCGAAGTCCGCTCTGGGGATCGATGCGAGCGAGATGCCGCGCTGGGGTTAAAAACGTTACGATCTAGCGTCAGCCGGTCTCGAGGTAATGCTGTCCGGCTGCCGACTATCGTTGCATTGGCCGGAATTGATAGCCCCGTTGTCATCCCAAAGCCGCACCGGCCAGAGGTCAACCCATCACGCCGTCTGATCGCCAGTAACAGTCACTGAACGCCGCACCGCCGGCACCGTCTCATAAGCCTGTATCAAAACATCCGCCGGAATATCCAACATCCGGTTCAGCACCTCCGCCACCCGCGCCCGGCTGCCGATGGCCGGTTCCAAATCGCGCCGGGTCAGGTGCTTCTGCTCCATCATGAACAGGATCGCGGCAATCGGGTCCGGCGCGTCGATGGGGAAACAAGTCGCCTCATAGGCCTCGACCAGCGTCGCCAGTACATCCAACCGCTCGCCCTCCGGCGTATCCCGGCCGGCGCCCATCAAGGTCGCGATCTCAGCTAAAGCGGCCTGATAATCCGCATCAGTCCGTACCGATTGCACGTCCATCAAACCCTCCCGCCATCATACGGTCTGTGCATCGATCGCATCGTAGTCCCGATGCGAGCCGATGAAACGTACATAAACGATACCGTATTCATAGATGATCCACGCAACGAGGCGGTATTTGTTGCCGCCGATATCGAACACCACCCGGCCATCCCGCGGGATGGCCGCGCTGCCGAACACCCGCTTGACCGCCGGTGGATCGGCCCATCGGGCCGCCTTCACGACCCGAACCCAGGTCCGCAACGGTTGCTCGGCATCCCCATGCCCCGGCCGGTCCCAGAATGCCTTCAGCGTGCCCACCGCGGTGATCCGCATGGCGACTGACAGCCGCTCCCACAGCGGGAGCAAAGCCTTAACCACCTATATCCCTGCCCGATCAAGCGCATCCAACCGGTCCAATACCGCCAAAGCACCGAACCGTACCTCCGCATCATGCGCGGCAATCGCCACCAGGCAGAGTTCTTCCAGCAGCTTGTTCAGACTGATCCCGCGCGAAGAAGCCAGTTGCTTCAACCGCAGGCAGGTATCGTCGGGAAGGCGAAACGTCACCGTACTCATCGAAATTTCTCCAGACATCGGGCATCCAGGCTCGCCCCCCTACCCAACCAACGCCCGCAACTTCCCCCGTATCTCCGCCGACTCCCGCTCGCTCACCCGCCCCTTCCGCTCCGCCCCCCGAGCACGCCAATCCAGGTTCTTCACCTGATCGGCCAGAACAACCGAGGCCGGCATCCCGCCAACCGGCACCTCGAACGGATAGCCCTTGATCCGTGTGGTTAACGGACAGCACACCATCAGGCCCGTCTTGCCATTATACCCCACCGGGCTGAGGACGACCGCCAGGCAGTGCCCACCTTGCTCATGCCCGGCCTGAGGATCGAAATTCAGCCACACCACGTCCCCAGGGGCGGGCACAAAAGCCGGCGGCTTCATCAAACCTCGCCGCCGACGGGCGCGCCAAAATCGACGGTCGCGTGACGGTTCTCATCCGTAATACCGGCAACGAGATCGTCGATATCAAACGCCGCCTTTCTGATCGGCTCAATCACGATGCGCCCAGCCTCCACCCGCACATCGACCGCCTGATCGAGAGACAAGGCCGCCGCCGCCATCACCGATGCCGGGATGCGTAACGCTGCGCTGTTGCCCCATTTTTTCACGATCGCTTTCATGAGACCCTCAATCACGTACTGATTCGAGGATAAATGCATCCGCTTGGATGTATTAACATTATAGATACTTACCGACGCGGACCACGGCCGGATCGAGGTGCCGCTCCACCAAACTTCGCATCCCAGGGACAGGATTCAATCGGCGGCTCCCAACTCGCGCCTTCACCACCCCCGGCCGAACAGGCCAGGATAGAGCGGGCGCGCTCCCTTCACGCTGCCGCTTGACCGCGCCCCTGTCGCCACGAACCCAACCCTCCGATATCCTCGGGTCAAACAGCCCCCCCAAGAATCGCCCAAGGACCACCAACCCATGACCACGCCAACCGGGCCGCTGAAAGGCTTCCGTATCCTCGACCTCACGACCGTGCTGTTCGGCCCGTTCGGCACGCAGACCCTCGGCGATTGGGGGGCTGAGATCAT
>CAIUPC010000254.1 GCA_903900905.1 uncultured Acetobacteraceae bacterium | reverse complement strand
CTGATGCCCGTGCGGCTGGAGATCCTCGGGACAAGCCCGAGGATGACGGTTTTTGGCGGAAATCTGCCATATGCGATACCCCTGTCGGAAGGCCGTCGCTGCATTGTTGGGCGCGTTGGAGGCGCCTTGAGCTGACGCCTGATCGTTGGCGGCTGACCGGTACGCCTGCAAATGACGAATAGGCGTCATGCCCCGTCTCACGCCGGCGATTCTCACCCCGCCGCCAGGGTCTTCATCGCCGCCGCACGCTCAAACAGGCGCAACAACAGCCGCACCGCCCAGCCCCGCTCCGACGTCAGGCCGGGATCGCGCGACAGCAGCACCGCCGCATCCTTATGCGCCATGTGCAGCAACGGCTCATGCTCCACCGGATCGGCCAGCCGGAAGCCGGGCATCCCGGCCTGCCGCGTGCCGAGCACATCACCGCCGCCGCGCAACCGAAAATCTTCATCCGCAATCTCAAACCCGTCCTCGGTATCGCGCAGCATGGTCAGGCGGCGGCGGGCGGTTTCACTGACCCAGTCCTCATGCAGTAACAGGCAGAAGCTGGCCTCCGTGCCCCGCCCGACCCGGCCGCGGAGCTGGTGCAGCTGCGCGAGGCCGAAGCGTTCGGCATGCTCGATCACCATCACGCTGGCGCTGGGCACATCGACCCCGACTTCGACAACCGTGGTGGCCACCAGCAGGCGGGTGGTGCCGGCGGTGAAGGCGGCCAATGCGGCGTCGCGGGCCTCGGTGGTTTGCTGACCATGCGCCAGGCCCACGACATCGCCGAAGCGGGCATGCAGGGTGGCGAAGCGTTCCTCGGCGGCGGCGACGTCCAGGACTTCGGATTCCGCGACCAGGGGGCAGACCCAATAGACCTGCCCGCCTGCCGCCAGCCGGCGCGCGATCCCATCCATCACATCCGGCATGGTCGCCAAGGAATGCAACGTCGTGCGGATGGGCTGCCGCCCGGCGGGTTTGCCGGTCAGGCGGCTGACATCCATCTCCCCCCATTGGGTCAGCAACAGGGTGCGGGGGATGGGCGTGGCGGTCATGACGAGGACGTCGGTCTGCTCCCCCTTGCCGCCGAGGGTCAGGCGCTGCGTCACCCCGAATCGGTGCTGCTCATCGATCACCGCCAGCGCCAGGTCCTTGTATTCCACCGCGTCCTGGAAAAGCGCATGCGTGCCGACGACCAGCGGGATGGACCCGTCCTTCAACCCGCGCAGCAGCTTGGCGCGTTCTTTGCCCTTCACCGAACCGGTCAGCAGCGCCACCGGCACCGGGCAGAGGCGGCTGAGGGTGCGGTGATGCTGCTTCGCCAGCACCTCCGTCGGCGCCATGATGGCCGCCTGGGCGCCGGCCTCGACCGCGCGCAGCATCGCCAGCATCGCCACCAGTGTCTTGCCTGAGCCGACATCCCCTTGCAGCAGCCGCAGCATCCGCCGGGGCGAGGTCAAATCGGCGTCGATCTCCGCCAGGGCCTTGGTCTGGGCCTCCGTGGGTTGGAAGCCGAAGCGCTGCAGCGCGACATCGCGCAGGCGGGAGTCGCCCACCAGCATCCGCCCGGCCCGTGCCCGCACCCGGCCGCGGATCACCGCGAGCGCGACCTGGCCAGCGAGGAACTCGTCATAGGCCAGGCGCGCGCGCATCCGCTTGTGCGGAATGTCTTCGGCCGGGGTCTGCACGGCGCGCATCGCATCGATGAATGTCGGCCATTTCTCGCGCCGCATCAGAGCGGGATCGTGCCATTCCGGAAACTCCGGCACCAAAGCGACGGCCTGGGCGGCGCCGCTTGCCACCTGACGCGGCCACAGACCCGCCACCAGGGGCCAGACCGGCTCGATCGCCGGAAGTTTGGCTGCCTGCTCCAGCGGCACCAGATGATCGGGATGCGGGATGGTGACGCGCCCGTTGAAGCGGTCGATCTTGCCGGAGACCAGGAGTTTGGCCCCCGGCGGCATCTGGGATTCGCGGGTGAAGCGGAAGAACACCAGTTCGGCCGTGCCGGTGTCGTCTTTGACCACGATGCGCCAGGGCTGGCGGGCGTTGTTGGGGCGCTCATGCCGCACGACCTCCACCGCCAGCGTCGCCACGGTGCCTTGCTGCGCGTCCCGGATCGTTGGGCGGTTGCGCCGATCGAGGTAGGAGTCCGGCATGTGGAAGAGCGCGTCGATGACCCGGTCGCCGCCAACCGCGCGCGCCAGCAGCGTCGCAACCGCCGGCCCTATGCCGCGCAGCGAGGTCAGGGGGGCGAAAAGCGGGGTGAGGATATCGGAGTCCACGATGGGCCAGCAGTTGGTGATTGCCCCCCTGTAGGGGAAGTTGTCAGCCGCGCCAACGCGATCGCGGAGTCATCCTTTAAGCCGGCGGGCTGGCCTCGTATTTGCGGCTCAGTTCCAACGCCATATCCAGGCCCTTGCGCGCGTCAAGCAGATCGGGGTCCATGCGCAAAGCTGTCTCGAAGTAAGTTCTGGCGGTCTGATCTTCCTTGAGCATCAAGGCGACGCCACCCAGGCGGCTCATGAGTTCCGGACTGCTCCCGCCGCTCTCTTTCGCCGCCGCCATATGCGGCCAGGCCGCGGGCGCGTTACCGTCCAACGCGTGGCCAGCCGCCAGGATCAGGCTGCCCCAGCCATCGCGTGGCGTCAGGCGGCGGAGTGTTTCCCCGATCTCCCGGCATCCCGGGGCATCGCCGCGCAGCAGCCGGCACAGAGCCAGACGCCTTAGTCCTGATGGACTGTCCGGAGAAACATATTTGCGCGCGTCCAGCAGCGCGGCCTCCGCCGCCGCGATCTGACCCGCGCCGAGCAGGGCTTCGCCCCGCGCCAACAGCCGCTCGGCTTCCGCCCGGGTGAGCGCGGCCTGCATGGCCGGATCCGGGGTATCGTCGTAGCCCAGCGCCCGCAATGCCGCGACATGCTGATCAGGGGCGGGCGCCGCGGGCCGTGGCGTCATGACGGTGCGGCGGGACATGCCCGGCGCCAATGCCGGGATCCGCTTACCGTCGGTTTCCGCGACCAACCCAAAACGTGCCAGTAACGAAGGTGCGATATCCACCAGCCGCATCGGATCGAGCGTGCGCCCGGCCTCGATCCAGCGGCCGCGCGCGGCGATGAAACCCGAGGCGCGCCATCCCACAGCCTTCCCGTCCATGCCCGGCCGCACGCCGTTGGGGGACACGACCCAAATGGTGGTGTCTTCCCCCGCCAGTTCCATCAGCCGGCCCAGCATGGCATCGGTGAACATATAGGCCATATCGACAGTATTCTCGAAACGCGGGTCGATGCCGTCGTGCAGGAACAGCCGCTGGATGGCCTCCAGCCAGTGATAATGCACCGCGGCGACATCCCAGTCCTGCTCGGCCAACAAGGCGGTGGTCACGGCGTGAACGGTGGACACTTCGGCCAGGGCGACCGCCAGATTTACCAGGCTCAGGCTCCGGTATTGATCGATTTCATTTAATTTCGGCACGAAGGGGGCCAGCATCGCGCCTTCGACATCGGTGGGATGAACCCGCAGGTCCCGCAGCGCCGCCCGTAACGTATCCGGCCCCACTGATCCGCGTGGCACCGCCCAGGTGTCGAAATCCGGCCCGGTCGCGCGGGCAAAGCGCGAGTCGACATGGGTGCCGGCCCAGGCCGTCGCGGGCTCGGTTGCTGGCCAGTTGACCGTGATGGTCTGGCGCCCCGCTGCTTGGAGGGTTTGCCAGAAGGCCGGGTGCTGCCAGGCGGTCTGACCAACTGGTTGGACGCCACCACCATCACGGCGCGGTACCTTTCCCGCCATGATGCCGTGTACCGCCGGGCTCCGGCCGGTGGCGACCGAAGTCCATAGCGCGCGGCCAACCAAAGGCTCCGCCGGGATTAACCTGCCCCAGGCCCCTTCCGCACGCAGCCGGGCGAAATGCGGCATCTGGCCGGCTTGAACCAAACGGTCTAAAATCGACTGATCGCAAGAGGTTAAGCCGACCAGCACCACGCGCTCCCGCCGCGTGGTGCGCGCATTGTTTTCGGAACCCGATAATGACTGTTCAGACAACT
>CAIUPC010000253.1 GCA_903900905.1 uncultured Acetobacteraceae bacterium | reverse complement strand
GCATGGACCAGGGCCTGGCGATCCTGGCGGAGGTGCGGGAACGCACCGGCCTGCCGGTTCTGACCGACGTTCATACCGCTGACCATTGCGCCCCGGCGGCACAGGCGGTGGATGTGCTGCAGATCCCGGCCTTTCTGTGCCGTCAGACCGACCTGCTGCTGGCGGCCGGCGCGACCGGCAGGCCCATCAATATAAAGAAGGGCCAATTCCTGGCGCCCTGGGACATGACCAACGTCGCCGCCAAGATCGCCAGCACCGGCAATACCAACATCATGCTGTGCGAGCGCGGCGCCAGCTTCGGCTACAACACCCTGGTCAGCGATTTCCGATCCCTGCCGATCATGGCGCGGACCGGGTATCCGGTGGTGTTCGACGCGACGCATTCGGTGCAGCAGCCGGGCGGGCAGGGGACGTCATCGGGCGGACAGCGGGAGTTCGCGCCGATCCTGGCCCGGGCCGCTTTGGCCGTGGGCTGCGCGGCGGTGTTCATTGAGACGCATGAGGACCCGGATAGCGCCCCCAGCGACGGCCCGAACATGATCCCGCTGCATGAGATGGAGGCCCTGATCACCCGCCTCGCCGCCTTCGATCGGCTTGCCAAGGCGGGTTAGGTCGCCGGCGTGGGGGCCGCGGACGATGTCGGCGGCCGCGCGGCGGGGTCTTTCATCAAGACGAAGCCTGAACCGCGCAGGTGTCGTACCAACCGTTCGGCGGTGATCCGGGCCATCATGTCGTCGGCATGGTGCACCCGCTTGCGCCCCTCGTAGCGGAGGGCGAAGGCCAGGGATTCGATCAGCTCGTCTTCGGTCGCGGGGCGTTGCGGCGGTGTTGGTGTGTCGGTCATGAGGCGTGCCCTTTTATATATGGTCATGGTGTTGGCATTGGCCGGCACGGCCCCGGCCAGCGCCAACGACCCCGCCGCATCAGAAAAATCCATGCAGAAACCAGCGCAGGTCACCGGTCGCGGGGTCATCGCCGTCGCCGCGGCGGAACAGCCAGAAGCGCCGGCCGTCGTCGTCTTCCACCCGGAAATAGTCGCGGACGGAGCGTATCTCCCCATCGCGCTTCCACCATTCGCCGGCGATCCGCTCCGGCCCGTCGGCGTGGCGCACGCGGTGGCGGACGCGCCGCCAGGTGAAGGCGACGGGCGGCTGGTCGGGTAGCAGCGCCATGGCCTCGACCGGTTGCGGCGGGTCGAGCAGGCGCACCGGCCGCGGCCAGTCGGCCGGCCAACTGGTGCGCGCCGGGGGGCGCAAGGCGGGGATGCGGCGCACCGCGCGTTCGGGCACGTCGCTTTCCACGGGGGCGGCGCGGTAGACGCGGTCAGGCCCCAGGCGATTGGACAAGCGATCGACCAGTTCGGCGATGTCTGCCCCACCCGGATCCGCGCCGTCGATCGGTGCTTCCGTTTGGGTATGGGGCAGTGTGTCGGCCTGCACCACGATCAGGCGCATCACCTCCACCCCCAGGCCGGGATCGACCCGTTCCAGCCGCTCCCCCAACATGCGCGCCAGATGCCGCGCGTCGCGGCTGGGGCGGGCGGTGCCGATACGCAGGGGGTGGAGGGAGCCGTCCACCCGTTCGAACAGCAGATCGAGGCGGCGGGCGCCCTGGCCGCTGGTCTCCAGCGTGGCGCAGACGCTGGTGGTCAGGCGGGCGATGACGGTGGCGAAGGCGGCCTCGGTCAGCAGTGGTTCCATGAAGGTCAGCCGCGCCTGGATCAGTTCCGGCGGGTTCACGGGGATGATGGGTTCGAACCCCGCCCCCAGCGCCTGGTCCAGCCGTGTCGCGACGCGGGCACCGAAGCGGCGCACCAAAGGCGCGCGTTCGGTGGCCAGGAGCTGGCCAATCCGCTCAAACCCCAGCAAACGCAGCCCCTGGCACGTCTCCTCCGCCAGGCGCAGCGCCGCGATTGGCAGCGGGTCGATCGCGGCGCGGGTGGCGGCGGGCGGGATGCGGCTGGCGGTGCCGAAGCGGGCCATGGCATGCGCGGCGCCGGGCGTATCGGCGATGCTGGCCCGCGCCTCCATCCCCCAGGCGGCGAGGCGGCTGGTCAGGTCGCGCAGCAGCCGGATTTCCCCGCCCAGCAGATGGGTGCTGCCGGTGACGTCGAGCCAGATCCCGTCCGGCGGATCCGGGGCGGCGAGGGGGGTGTAACGCAGGCCCCATCCCGCGAACTGACGGAGCAAGGCGGCTTCGGCGTCGGGTGCGGCCGGATGGACGGACAGATCGGGGATCAGGGCGCGGGCCTGCGCCAGCGGCATGCCGGCGCGCAGGCCGAGCGCCACCGCGGCCGCATCCGCCGCGGCGACAATCTGGCGCGGCCCGTCATGCGTGGCGGTGACCAGGGGCGCATCGCCGCCGGCCGCGCCGCCTTGCTGACGCAGGCGGTCCGTCGGCAGGGTCGGGAACCAGACTGAGACAACCCGTCGCATAGCAGGCTTTCGCGCGTGCTGTTCATGATAGAACATACCATGAACATTAAGCGCCAAGGGCGGCGGAGTCGAGTCGATGATTGCGTGTGGTGGAGTCCGGCGCTCGGCGACGCCGGCCGCGGTCAGTCCGTCTGGCCAGAGGAGCCGCTGGGGATGTGGCGTTCCACGAAATACAGCGGCCGCTGCTTGGTCTCGTTAAAGATGCGCCCGAGATATTCGCCGATAACGCCGAGGGTGATGAGCTGGGCGCTGCCGATGAACAGCACCACCGCCATCAGGCTGGGGTAGCCGGCGACGGGGTTGCCGAACAGGACGGTTTTCAGAACGATGATGCAGAGGTAGATGATCGCGAAAATGCCGATCGCGACGCCGAGATAGGTCGCGAGTTTGAGCGGCATGACGGTGAAGCCGGTGATGCCCTCCAGCGCCAGGTTCCACAGTTTCCAGTAGTTCCATTTCGTTTCACCGGCATGGCGCGGGGCGCGGTCATAAAGGACCTCTTTGCTGGGAAAGCCGACCCAGGCGAAGAGTCCCTTCATGAAACGATGATGTTCGCGCAATTGGCCGAGGGCTTCCACCACGCGCCGGCTGATCAGGCGGAAATCACCGGTATTGGGCGGCAGATGCACCCGGCCCATGCGCTGCATGAGGCGGTAAAACAGGCTCGCGGTTGCCTTTTTCAGCCAGGTTTCGCCTTCACGCACCCGGCGCCGGGCATAGACGGTGTCGAACCCTTGCCGCCATACCGCCACCAGTTCGGGAATGACTTCCGGCGGATACTGCAAATCCGCGTCGATCACGATGATCGCCGCCCCGGCGGCATGATCGAGGCCGGCGCTGAGCGCGATCTCCTTGCCGAAATTGCGCGATAAATTCACGATCGCCACATGCGTGTCGGCCGCCCGCAGATCCTGCATCACCGCCAGCGTGTTGTCGCGGCTGCCGTCGTTGACGTAGACGACCTCCCAGGTTTCACCGAGCACGTTCATGACCTGACTAAGGCGCGCGTGGAACGCGGCCAGGACTTCGGTCTCGTTATAAGCCGG
>CAIUPC010000252.1 GCA_903900905.1 uncultured Acetobacteraceae bacterium | reverse complement strand
GGCGGCGGCGCCAGCGGTTGCGCAGGGCCACGGCCACCGCCCGCTTGGCCTCGGCGTGGCCGACGATGAAGCGGTCGAGTTCGGAGACGATCTCGCGGGGGGAGAATTCGGTCATGGAAATCGGATCTCGTTTGACTGTTTATCCGTCATCCTCGGCCTTGTGCCGAGGATCCATAAGCGCGGGCGTCTGTAGTCGGATCGTGTCTCGTCATCGCCCATGGGTCCCCGGGACAAGCCCGGGGATGACGAAAGGGCGGAGCCATCGCCCTTGTTTGAACGCCCATCGGGAAAAACCCGGCGATAACGCCATTCCGCGGCCACCGCCGCACGTACCAGCCTGAGGACCGCCCCGCATGACCCTGAACGCGCTGCAGACCGAGGAAATCGCCGCCGCGCGGGCCCAGTCCGCCGAAACCCGCCGACCGACCGTGCCGGCATTGGAAGCGATGCTGTTCGAGGCGATTCCCGTCCTTGATCATGGCTTCGTACGGGTGATCGACTACATGGGCGACGACGCCGCCATCGTGCAGGCCGCCCGGGTGTCCTACGGCCGCGGTACGAAGCGGGTGCAGGAGGATGCGGGTCTGATCCGCTACCTCATGCGCCACCGCCACTCCACCCCGTTCGAGATGTGCGAGATCAAATACCACGTGAAACTGCCGATTTTCGTGGCCCGTCAGTGGATCCGCCACCGGACGGCGAATGTGAACGAATATTCGGCGCGTTATTCGATCCTCGACCGGGAATTCTATATCCCGGCGCCGGAGCATCTGGCGGCGCAGTCGGTGTCGAACCGGCAGGGCAGGGGGGCGGTGCTCGGCGGTGACGACGCAACGCGGGTGCTGGACATCCTGCGCGAGGATGCGATGCGCACCTACGACCACTATGCCGAGATGCTGAACGAGGACGAGTCCGGCGCCCCGCGCGATCCCGAGCGCCCCGGCCTGGCCCGGGAACTGGCGCGGATGAACCTGACCCTCAACACCTACACGCAGTGGTACTGGAAGACCGACCTGCATAACCTGTTGCATTTCCTTTCGTTGCGGGCCGACGCGCATGCCCAGTACGAGATCCGCGTTTATGCGGATGAAATGCTGAAGACCGCCGAAGCCTGGGTGCCGCTGGCCACGCAGGCTTTTCGCGACTACCGGCTCGGCGCCGCGACGCTATCAGCGCAGATGCTGACGGTGGTCCGGCGCATGCTGGCCGGAGAATCCGTGGCGCAGCCCGACAGCGGCCTGAGCAAGCGGGAATGGACGGAGTTGATGGGCGTCCTGGTTCGGCGAGAATCATGATCGTCGTCTTCGGCTCGATCAATCTCGATCTGATCTTCGCGGTCCCGCATATCCCCGCGCCGGGTGAAACCGTGCTCGGGCCGGCAACGCGCATTGAACCGGGCGGCAAGGGCGCCAATCAGGCCCTCGCGGCGGCGCGGGACGGGGCGACGGTCATCATGGCCGGCGCGGTGGGCAATGATGCCCTGGCCACCGATGCGCTGGCGCTGTTGCGGGCGGAGGCAGTCGACCTGACCCGCGTCGTGACCACCGCCGCCAGCACCGGCTGCGCCGCGATCAGCGTCGACCCGCAAGGCAATAATGCCATCGCCGTCGGCTCCGGTGCCAACCTGCTGGCGACGCAGACCCAGATCGAAGACGCCTTGCTGACGCCTGCCACCACGCTGCTGCTGCAGATGGAGGTGCCAGCCGAACAGACCGCTGCCTTGATCCAGCGCGCCCGCGCCGCCGGCAGCCGGGTGATCCTGAACCTCGCCCCCGCCACGCCGATAGCGGAGGCGGTGTTGCGTGCGCTCGACATCCTGATCGTGAATGAAACCGAGGCCGCCGTGCTGGCCGCCCGGCTGGGGTGTGACGCCTCCGCCGCTGCTCTGCATGCGCATCTCGGTGTGACGATCATCCGGACCCTCGGCGGCGAAGGGCTGGAGGTCGCGGCCAAGGCCCTCCACCGGCACATTCCGGCCCGCCGGATCGTCCCGGTCGATACCACGGCGGCCGGGGATTGCTTCGTTGGTGTGCTCGCCGCCGCGTTGGATCGGGGCCTGGCGCTTGAGCCCGCGCTGCATCGCGCCTCGGCCGCCGCCGCGCTCTGCTGCACCCGCGCCGGCAGTCAGGGGAGCGCGCCTTGGGCCGCCGAGACCGATGCGATGCTGGCCGGGTAATACCCTCAGCCGGAATTATTGACTCTCCCCCTCCCCTTGAGGGAGGGGGCCGGGGGGAGGGGTCATTCCCCGGGAACCCTGCCATTTCACCATTCCCCCCAACCCCCTCCCTCAAGGGGAGGGGAGACCTGGGGTTCACCGTCATGAGCGGTTGGTAGAAGGCTGTTTCACCCCAATCGGCGCAGAAACGCCCCAAAGGCAGCGAGGGTCGCGTCGGAGACGTGGTGCTCGATCCCCTCGGCATCCTGTTCCGCGGCTTCCGCCGGCACGCCGACGGCCAGCAGCAGGTCAACCACAACGCGATGGCGGGTCCGGACCCGTTCCGCCAGCCGCTCACCGCTTTCGGTCAGGAAGACGCCGCGATAGGGCTTGGCGACGGCCAGACCCTCCCGCTTCAGCCGCGTGATGGTCTTGATGGCGGTGGGATGCGACACACCCAGGCGGCGGGCGATATCCGTCGGCCGTGCTTCACCGCCGGAGCGGATGAGGTCGTCGATCAGCTCGACATAATCCTCCATCAGCGCGCCCGACTGCGCCGAACGCGCCTTGCCGAACCGGCTGGCCTGCGTCGGTTCAGTCGGAAGTTCCAGCCGCCGGAGCGGGGAGTCCGGTTCAGAATTAGGCATGGGAGAGGTCACCGGTCAGTCGCCGGACAGTAAACTGAGCGGCACACCAAAACTCTGCAACAGAAGAATGAGATTCAGCGTCAATACGACCACCGTCGCCACCCAGGCCAGGATGCGGGTCAGCAGGCTGGTGCGGAATATACCCATGACATCCGCGCGGCCGGTCAAATACAGCAGTGCGATCATCGGCACCGGCAGCACCACGCTGAGCACCACCTGGCTGTAGACCAAAGTCTCCGTCACATTGACGCCCAGCAGCGCCACGACCAGCGCCGGCAGCATCGTAACCCAGCGGCGCAGCCAGAGCGGCAGGCGGATGGAGACGAAATCCTGCATGATGGTCTGCCCGGCGATCGTGCCCACCACGGAGCTGGAAATGCCCGAGGCCAGCAGCGATGCCATGAAGGCCCCCGCCGCACCGACGCCCATCAGCGGCAGCAAGGTCCGGTAGGCGGTCTCGATATCCCCCACCTCCTCATGACCGCCGTGGAACATGGTCGCGGCCATCGCCAGCATGGCCATGTTCACGAGGCCGGCGATGCCCAGCGCGGCCATCACCTCCCGGTTGGAATAGCGCAGGATTTGCCGCCGTTCGGCCGCGTTGCAGGCTGGCACGCGGCCGGGCATGAGCGCGGAATGCAGATAGATCGCGTGCGGCATCACGGTCGCGCCGACGATGCCGACGGCCAAAGTGATGCTATCCGCGCCATCCAGCCCGGGCACCAGGGAGTGATAGGCCATGGCGCGCCAGTCCGGCGGGGCGATGAACAGCTCCACCAGATAGGCGATGCCGATGACGCCCACGAATCCGGCGATGACGATTTCAAGCGGGCGGAAGCCCCGCCGTTCAAGGTTCAACAGCAGCCAGGTGATGGCGAAAGCCGCCAGCAACGACGGCACCAACGGCAGCCCGAACAGCAGGCTCAGGCCAATCGCGGCGCCTATCAACTCCGCCAGGTCGGTCGCCATCGCCGCGATCTCGCTGGCCACCCACATGAACAGGACCACCGGCCGCGGAAAGTGGATCCGGCAATTGGATGCGAGGCTCTGCCCGGTGACGACGCCGATACGGGCGGAGAGGGATTGGAACAGCATGGCGATGAGGTTGGCGAGAACGACGACCCAGAGCAGCAGGTAGCCGTGCCGGGCACCGGCCTGGATGTTGGTCGCGAAATTACCGGGGTCCATGTAGGCGATCGAGGCAATGACCGCCGGCCCGGCGAAGGGCAGAAACGCGCGCAGGCCCTTGCGCTGACCAGACAAAGCCTCCCGCCCCGCCAGAGCGGTGCGGCCGGTGAGTGTCGCACGCTGGGCGGCGGCCTGGATCATGGGGACTCCGCTGGAGCCGATGTGGTATCGGCAAGGTTATCTGCCATCCAGCACATGATGTAGCACAGGCTACACTTCAATGCCAAGGGCACGGCGTTGCCAGGGTTATCGCATCGCATGATTGTGCATTTGTCGCTCTGGGCTGCGCCGCCAAAGCCTGGTGGACCGCCGGTTGGCACGGTCGCGCGCGCTTCTTTTATCTGGCCGTAAACAGTGATCGATCTGTCGCCGCACCATGGTATCCTTGACCACCGCCGAGGCTACCGCATTCACAGATCGTGGAAGCGAATGTGCGCGATCCTGCCTCAATCGTCATGGCCCGGCTTGTCCGGGCCACATATCGCGGCAGGGTGCGGGCGGGGTTGGCCCGGACAAGCCGGGCCATGACGATAAATAGCACGACAGACGAAAATCGTTTCCGCGATCTGTGAATCCGGCAGCCGCCGAGGATGCCGCGGTCACACCAGAGATGGGTCCATAGTTAAGGCGCTGGGTAAGATCAGCGGTTGCGCCCGTGTGGTTCGAAGAAAATATCCGGGGAGATCGCATCGACCGTGTTGCAGCCGGTATAGGCCATGGTCTTATCCATCTCGGTCTTCAGGATGCCGATGGCCTTGGCCGCACCGGCTTCCCCGCCCGCCGCCGTTCCGTACAGCGTGGCGCGCCCGGTCAGCACCGCCTTGGCGCCGAGCGCCAGCGCTTTGACGATGTCGGAGCCGCGGCGCACGCCCGAATCCAGCAGCACCGTCGCTCTGTCACCGACAGCGCCCGCAATCTCCGGCAGCACGCGCAAGGTCGCCGCCGCGCTGTCCATGTTGCGCCCGCCATGGTTCGACACGATCAGCCCATCGACGCCATAGCTGACCGCCTTCAGCGCGTCGTCCACCCGGTTGACGCCTTTCAGCATCAGAATGCCTGGCCACATGTCGCGGAAGATCGCGATGTCGTCCCAACTCAGGGAATCGTGGTTCATTTCCTCCCGCCGACCAGCGAGGCCGCTGACGATGGTGCTCTTGAATTGGGCGGGGTAGTTCTCGTGCTGCGGCATGCCGCCATTGGCGAGGTAGCGGCCCATCACGCCCAGGCTCCAGGACGGATGGCGGGCGATATCGACCATGAACCGGGGCGACGGGTTGAACGGCAGCGCGAAGCCGTTGCGGTTGTTGTATTCGCGGTTCCCTGGCACGGCGGAGTCGACGGTGACGATCAACGCCTCATAGCCGGCGCGTTTGGCGCGTTCGACCATTTCGTAGGACAAATCCCGGCGCTTCCAGACATAGAGCTGGAACCAGAGACGGCCGCCGAAATCGCTCAGGGTTTCCATCGCGGTCATCGACGTCGTCGACAACGTCAGCGGGATTCCCGCCTTGGCAGCAGCTTTGGCCAGTTCGATCTCACCCCGGTACCAGCACAGCCCGGCCGCCCCGGTCGGCGCGATGATCATCGGCAAAGCGGAAGGTTTGCCGAATAATGTTGTCGCCACGGAGCGGTTCGAGACATCGACCAGCGCGCGGTGGCGCAGGCGGATGTCTTCGAAGGCTTCGCGGTTGCCGGTGACGGCGAGGTGATCCTCAGTGGCGCGATCGACGAATTCGAACACGCCCTTGGGCAGCCGGCGTTTCGCCGCCAGCCGCAGATCGGGAATGTTGTAGCAGTCGTCGATCGCCGCCATTCGACTACGCCCCGACCATCGAGTTACGCTCACGGTCACCGAAGAAGATATCGGTGGTGATTTCTTCGATGCTGTTGCAGCCGGTATAGGCCATGGTCTTGTCGAGTTCGGAGCGGATGAAGCCCACCGCTTTGGACGCGCCGGCCTCCCCGCCCACGGCGGTCCCATACAACGTCGCGCGCCCGGTCAGCACGCATTTGGCGCCCAGGGCCACCGCCTTGGCGATGTCGGAGCCGCGGCGGACGCCGGAATCCAGCAGCACGGTGATTTTGTCGCCGACGGCCTGGGCGATTTCCGGCAGCATGTCGATCGTGGCGGCGGCGCTGTCCATGTTGCGCCCGCCGTGGTTGGACACGATGATGCCGTCCACGCCGTAGCTGATCGCTTTCAGCGCGTCATCCACGCGGTTGATGCCCTTCAGCATCAGGATGCCCGGCCATTTGTCGCGGAAGATGGCCACATCCTCCCAGTTCAGATTGTCCTGGCGCATGACCTCATACATTTTCGGGTCCTGGCGCAGCGCCCGGCGATAGGGTTCCGGGTAGTTTTCGTTCCGCGGCATGCCGATGGTGGTCATGTATTTGACCAGCACGTTCAGGAACCACTCGGGGTGGCGCATGATGTCCAGCGTGAAGCGCAGATTGGGCTTGAACGGGATGTTGAAACCGTTGCGGGCGTTGTATTCGCGGTTGGGCGGCACGATCGTATCGGTGGTGACGATCAGCGCCTCAAACCCATTATTCTTGGCGCGTTCGATCAGCTGATACGACAGGTCGCGCTGCTTCCAGACATAGAGCTGGAACCAGAGGCGGAAATTGGCCTCGTTGGCGATTTTCTCCATCGAGGTCATGGCGCCGGTGGCGAGCGTAAACGGGATTTTCGCCTTCGCGGCCGCCTTGGCCAGTTCCAGCTCGCCTTCGTGCCAGCACAGGCCCGCCGCGCCGGTGGGCGCGATCGCCATCGGCATCGAGATTTCCTTGCCGAACAGCGTGGTTTTGGTGGCCCGGCCGGAGACATCGACCAAAGACCGATGCCGCAGCTTGATGCGTTCGAAGCCGGCGCGGTTGTTGCGCAGCGCGACTTCGTCTTCGGTGGACCGGTCGACAAACTCGAAGACGCCTTTGGGGAGCCGGCGCTTCGCCGCATCCCGCAGATCAAACACGTTGTAGCAGTCATCAAGCCTGGACATCACGATCTCCCTCGTTGGTACGATGATGAGGCCGGATCGGGGGTTGTCAAGCGAAGTGGCCGAACCGCGCTTCCTAAACCGGTGGCACCGTCCCCGCCCGCGGATCAATCGGCAGCAACTGAGCGAGCCCCGTCAACTGCTCGAACAGGGCCGAGGCACCCAGCGCCGTCGCTTCCCCCCGCGTCGGGGCGGCGATCTGCAAGCCGACCGGGCGGCCGTACTGGTCGAAGCCGGCGGGTATGGCGACGGCGGCGGCGGCGGCCAGGGTCATCGCGGCGTTCAGCATCGAGGCGCCCATGTAGTTGGTCAGCACCTGACCATCCACCTTCTCCGGATTGCGCAGGTTCACGTCGAAGGCCGGCGTCGCCGCGCTGGGGGTGACGAAGATGTCATAGGTCGCGAACAGAGCCGCCATCCGGCGATAGAAGGCCGCCCGCTCCCGCTCCGCCCAGGCGAGCTGGCTCGGCGTCTGTGCCAGACCTTTCTCGGTATTCCAGATGATATCGGGCTTGATAAGGTCGCGATGCGCCTGGATTTGCAGTTCCCGATCCACGACGAAATGTTGGGAGCGGAGGATCATGAACGCTTCCTCCAGCCCGCCGAGATCGGGGTTCACTTCCTCGACGATGCAGCCCATTTCTTCGAAACGGCGCACCGCATTTTCGCAGATGTCGCGGGTCTCCCGATCCACCGCCAGTTTGCCGCCGTAGTCCGGCGACCAGGCGACACGCTTGGGCGGGCGCGCTTCGGCCACCGCCTGCACATAGGATACCGCTGGCGCGTCATAGGTCAGCGGGTCCAGCCCGCACTGGCCCGCCATGGTGTCCAGAAACAGCGCCAAATCAGGAATATTGCGCGCCATCGGCCCCTGCACCGAGAGTGGCGAGAACAGGTTGTTCGACGTCCCCCGCGTCACCCGCCCCGGTGAGGGCCGGATCCCCACCACCGAGCAATAGGTCCCCGGTCGGCGTAGCGAGCCACCATGGTCGGAGCCATGCGCCAGCCAGACCTCCCCGGTCGCGACCGACACCGCCCCGCCACCGGTGGAGCCGCCACAGGTCAGCGATGTGTTCCAGGGATTTCGGGTGCGGCCAAACACCTCATTGAACGTGGAACCACCGGCACCGAACTCCGGCGTGTTGGATTTGGCGATGACGATCCCGCCCTTGCGCTCGATCCGCTGCACCAGCGGGTGGGAGGCCACGGGCACATGATCCTTAAAGATGGGAGACCCATAGGTCGTCCGCACCCCCGCCACATCGTTCAGGTCCTTGATCGATACCGGCAGGCCGGCCAGCCAGCCCGGCTCATATTCCGCCTCCCGCCTGTGCCCGGCCATCAATTGCTTCGCATGATCCCGTGCCCGGTCCAGGCACAAAGTCGGCAGTGCGTTGACGGCGGGTTCGACCGCCGCGATGCGGGCCGCGGCGGCGTCGATCAGTTCAAGGGGCGAAACCTCGCGGCGGCGCAAACGGGCGGCGGCCTCGGTCGCGGTCAGGCTGATCAGGTCATTCGGCATGCTGGTCCCTCCATCAACGCAATCCAGCCCGTACCCCGCGCGGTTGGAAAGCCCCGCGCCGCGGCGTAGAACCGGCGAGGCTCAGCAACGGGTCGGCGGAGGACAGACGGCATGCGGCTCAGGTGCGGGCACGGACGATCAACGGCGGTGCTGCTCCTGCTCGCAGGCTGCACGGTGATGGGGCCTGATTTCGCACCGCCCAAGGCGGACACCGCGGAAAGCTGGGTGACCGGCAAAAGCGACAAAGCCAAGGCCAAACGCAGCATTCCTGTCGCCGACGCCATCGACGCCAATTGGTGGACTTTGTTCAACGATCCCGTGCTGACAATGCTGGAAAAGCGGGTCGCGGCGGATAACCTTGATCTCCAGGCCGCGACTTTCCGCCTCGCCGAGTCCCGCGCCCAGCTCGGAGTCGCCAAGGCGGCGCAAATGCCGCGTATCAACGCCAACAGTGCCTATACCCGCCAGAAGGCCAGCAACACCGGTCAGTTCGCACTCGCCCCCAACGCGCTCGGCGCCAATGGCGCGGGTGGCAACACGGCCGGCGGCCTCGGCTCCCGCCAGTTCACCGCTTTCGATATTTTCCAGGTGGGCTTCGACGCGGCCTGGGAGGTCGATCTTTGGGGCGGTGTGAAACGGTCCGTCGAATCCGCCACGGCCCAGGCCGAAGCCGCCGAGGAAGCGCGTCGGACCATCCTGCTTGCGACGCTGGCGGAGGTCGCGCGCGATTATATCGCCTTGCGCGGCACCCAGGCCCAGCTCCGCATCGCGCGGGAGAATGTCAAAACCGCCCGCCAAAGCCTTAACCTGACCAAACAGCGGGCCGCCGGCGGGGTCACGACCGATTTGGATGTGTCCAATGCTTCCGCCCAACTGCGTGCGGTGATGGCGCAAATCCCCCGGCTGGAAGCGCAGGAATCGGCGGGGATCAATGCCCTGAGCCTGTTGCTGGGCCAGCCGCCCAACGCGCTGCGGGCTGAGCTGGCGACCGCGAAGCCCGTGCCGCCGGTCCCGCCCCGCGTTCCCGTCGGCGTCCCGTCGGAGCTGGCCCGCCGGCGGCCCGATATCCGCCAGGCCGAGGCGCAGTTGCACGCCGCCACGGCCGATATCGGCGTGGCCATGGCCGATTTCTACCCCGCCGTCCGTATTGGCGGCAGTATCGGCCTGCAATCCCAGCAGGTGGCCCGCCTGTTCGATCTGAACTCCCGCCTGATGGCCGGCGGCCCCAGTATCTCCGTGCCATTGTTCGACGGCGGCCGCCTGCGTGCCACGTTGCAATTCCGGGAGGCGGCGCAGCAGGACGCCGCCTTGACCTACCAGCGCACGGTGCTGGCCGCCTGGCATGAGGTCGACAATGCCCTGACCGCCTATGGGGCGGAACAGGCGCGGCGGGACGAGCTGCTGCTGGCGGAAAAGGACAACCAAAAAGCTCTGGCACTGGCGCAGAACCGCTACCAGCAGGGCGTCGCCGACTTCCTGACGGTGCTCGATTCACAGCGCAGCCTGCTGGCAACGCAGCAGCAATTGGCGGAGAGCACGACCACGATCTCCGCCAACCTGGTCGCGCTGTATAAAGCGCTCGGCGGCGGGTGGGAGCATGACCTGCCGGCCGAGAAAAAATAACCTCTGAAAAATCGACGCGCGTTAACGGTTTCTTAATCTTTCCCTGGCAGAATGCCTGTCATGGGAACGATCTCGCCTCGCCATATCACTGGCTTGCTGCTGCTGCTGGCGGGTGCGCCGGCCTGGGGGCAGGGGCTTAACCTGCTGTTTCCGGAGGGCGTGCCAGGCTACGGCACCGCGCCGGGTGTGACCGTCCTGTCCCGCGCCCAGACCGCGCGCGCCGTGGAACCGATGCATATCGGTTCGTTCGTCGTCACCCCGTTGCTGGAGCAATCCGTCGGCTTTGATGACAATGTGCTGACCAGCGCCGCGCGGCGGGGCAGTTGGCTGATTGGCACAAGTCCGTCGCTGCTGGTCGCCTCCGGCTGGTCGCGCGACGCCTTCGGGGCGTACGTGGCCGCCGCCGATACGCGGTATCTCGGCCAGCCCGGACAAAGCCGCACCGATGCCACCCTGTCCCTCGGTGGCAGCATCGATATCGGACGCGATCGGCTGACCCTCGCCGCGTCGCATATCGCCCAGCATGAAAGCCGGACCGCGCTGGACGCGATCGCCTCGGACAAGCCGATCGCGTTCCGGTTGGAGGATGTGAGGGCGTCCTATGCGATGGGGTTCGGGACCTGGAGCCTGACGCCGGAGCTGGAGGCCACGCGGTGGGCCTATGATTCCACGACCATCCAGGGCATCCCCGCCCCACAATCTTACCGCGACCGGTTCATGTTCCGCGGTGGCGGTACGCTGCGTTATGAGATCGCGCCGCTGCGCAATCTGGTCTTCGTCACCCGCGCCCTCAGTATCCAGTACACCGCGGCTTCCCCTGGCCAGCCCGCACCGGACGCGACGGCTTATCAGTTCCTTGCCGGGTTCGATTACGACGACAACTCGGTCTGGCGCTATCGCCTGCTGATGGGATTGGAAAACCGCCAGTTCGCCGCGGCAACCTATCGCCCGCATCAGGATCTGATCGCGGAGGGGGAGGTGACCTGGAACCCCACGGGCATGACCACGCTGCGCGCCACCCTGTTGCGTGGGATCGAGGACGCCGCGCAAGAGGGCGTTGCCAGCTACACCTATACCACCGGCCGGCTCGGAGTGGATCATGAACTGCGGCGCGATTGGCTGCTGAGCGGTGCCTTGGAATGGCGCCAGGCGTCGTTTCCTGGCTCAACCGGCTTGCAGACCGGCGGGACGGCCCGGGTCGGGGTGACGTGGTTGTTTGCCCGCACCGCTCAGGTCGCCGCGACGTTCGACCACAGTACGGTGCGCGGTGCGACGCCCGTAAGCGGTCCGGTTCCGTCCTATGTCCGGGATCTCGCCATGCTCACCTTAAGACTGGGGTTGTGATGCTGACGATCGGCCTGCTGGGCCTGCGGTTCGCCGATTGGGGGGTGGAGGCGGCGGCAGCCTGGATCGCAGCCCGTCCGGCCCTGGCGCCGTTCGGCTATGTGGTGACGCCGAACGCTGATCATCTGGTGCGGTTGGGGCGCGACCCGTCGCTGGTGGCGTTGTATGAGGCGGCGTCGTTGCGTTTGCTTGATTCCCGGGTGGTGGCGCGCGCGGCCCGTTTGCTGGGGCGGCCAGCGCCGCGTGTCGCGACCGGCAGTGACGTGACGGCGGCATTGTTCGCCCGCCACATCCCGCGGTGGGAGCGTATCACGATCGTCGGCATGCGGCCGAACCATCTGCAGGCGCTGGTCGCGCGGACAGGCATCGCGCCGCCGCACCATTACGATCCGCCGATGGGCTTCGAGCATGATCCAGGCGCGATGCGCGAGGCGGTCGCGTTTGTGCTGGCGCATCCGGCGCGCCTGACGTTCCTGGCGGTCGGTTCTCCGCGGCAGGAGATGCTGGCCGCCGCGATCGCCGCGACCGGCCGCGCCCAAGGGACCGGTCTTTGTATCGGCGCGGCGCTGGAATTCCTCGCTGGCGTGCAGCCACGGGCGCCGGGTTGGATGCAGGCGGCCGGGCTGGAGTGGCTGTTTCGGCTGTCCCGCGAGCCGGGGCGCCTGGGGCGGCGCTATCTGATCGACTGCCCGGCGGTGTTCAGGATGCTGGCCCGGGTTTAGAGCGTGATCGTTTGAAGTGGAATCACCCGAAAACGTGAATCATGCGACCAAACAAAGAGCCAGGCCATGATCGAACACGTAGGTTGATCGAACCTCAAACGATCATGGTCCAGTCCGGCGCATGCACCATGCCGCCCCTGTTCCCCGGCGCCCTGCGCTTTCTCAGCGTCCCACGCCATGCTACGCGGACCCGTTCAAGAAAAGGCAGGGGGACCGCGACCATGCGCGCTTTGGGATTTTTGATCGCATTGACCCTCGGCATCATCATGCCAGCCGCGGCGCAAGAGCCCGTCCGCGGCGGCACGGTGAAGATCTACCTGCGCGACAGCCCGGCTTCGGCCTCGGTCGCGGAGGAAGCGACCCGCACCGCCACCGTCCCGTTGATGGGAATCTTCAACAATCTGTTGATGTATGACCAGAATAACCCGGTGAACAGCGACGCGTCGCTGGTCCCCGAACTCGCCACCGCCTGGGCCTGGAGCGAGGATAACAAGCGCCTGACCTTTACCCTCCGCCCAGGCGTGACCTGGCACGACGGCAAGCCTTTCACCGCGGCCGATGTCGCCTGCACCATGGCCCTGCTCCTGGAAACCGGCACCGATCGGCTGCGCAAGAACCCGCACAAGCCCTGGTTCGCCAATGTCGCGGAGGTCACCGTCAACGGTCCGTTGGAGGTCACGTTGCGGCTCAATCGCCCGCAACCATCGATGCTGGCGCTGCTGGCATCGGGCTATTCGGCCATCTACCCCTGCCATGTCAGCGCGGCCAGGATGCGCACCGCGCCCATCGGCACCGGTCCGTTCCGGCTGGCGGCCTTCAACCAGAACGAGATGGTGCGGCTGGAACGCA
The DNA here is from genome assembly GCA_903900905.1 of uncultured Acetobacteraceae bacterium. Lineage (GTDB taxonomy): Bacteria > Pseudomonadota > Alphaproteobacteria > Acetobacterales > Acetobacteraceae > Rhodopila. The sequence continues at coordinate 2,188 of CAIUPC010000252.1, read as the reverse complement.
ATCCTACTTATTGGAAAAAGGATCGCCCCTACCTCGACGCCATCGAAATGCCGGTCATCGCCAGCCGCGCGACGGCGATGCTGGCCTTCTCGGCCGGCAAGGTGGACATGAGCTTCCCCGGCGATGCGACCCCGCCGATGGCGCGGGACATGCTGAAAGAGGCCCCCAACGCCCAATGCGTCTTCGTGCCCATGAACGCCCCGCATAACCTGATCGTCAACCGGGAGAAGCCGCCCTTCGACGATATCGACATCCGCCGCGCCATGGCGCTGACCTTGGACCGGGAGGCGTTCATCCGCATCCTGTTCGACGGCAAAGCCGATATCGGCGGCGCCATGATGCCCGCGCCACAGAGCGTTTGGGGCATGCCGCCAGAGGAAACCCGCACCTTATTCGGCTACGACCCCGACATCGCCGCGAACCGGGCCCGCGCCCGGGCTTTGATGGAAGGCCACGGCTTTGGCCCGCAAAAGCGGCTGCCGGTGAAGGTCGCCACCCGCAACATCCCCGTCTATCGCGATGCCGCCGTGATCCTGATTGACCAGCTGCGGGAGATCTACATGGATGGCGAACTGGAGCCGATGGACACCGGCATCTGGTTCAGCCGGCTGGCGCGCAAGGATTACACCATCGGCATGAACGTGACGGCCAGCCCGCTTGATGACCCCGACCAGACGCTGTACGAAAATTACGCCTGCGGGTCCGAACGCAACTACTCCCAATACTGCAATCCCGCGCTGGAAAAACTGTTCGATGCACAATCGAGCGAACTCGACCGCGCCAAACGCAAGGCCCTGGTGTGGGAGATCGACCGCAAACTGCAGGAGGACGTGGCCCGTCCCATCATCATGTATCAGCACGGCGCGACCTGCTGGCACAACCGCGTGCATGGCTACACGCCGATGCTGAACAGCGCCGCCAACGGCTACCGGTTCGAGGATCTGTGGATCGAGCATTGACGGCAGGGGTATCGCATATGGCAGATTTCCGCCAAAAACCGTCATCCTCGGGCTTGTCCCGAGGATCTCCAGCCGCACGGGCATCAGTATTTTACTAATAAAATCAACGGTAGTGTCGCGGGTGATCCTCGGGACAAGCCCGAGGATGACGGTTTTTACGGGGGTGCCGCTCCTCCGTGAGCCATATGCGATCACCCTGGCATTGAGGGCACACCGTTGACAGCGCCTCCCGCCTGCAATCCAACTCCGCCGGTCAAAAAACGGGAGGCGGACACCATGCGCGCGGTCGGATTGATGGTTCACGGGGGACCCGAGGTCTTGCAGGTCGTTGACCTGCCGGAAACCCATGCCGGGCCTGGAGAAGTGCGCATCCGGGTCCATGCCGCCTGCGTCAATCCGACCGATCTGATGGCGCGCAACGGTTCCCGCGCCGAACAGCAGAAGCTGGACCCGCCGCCTTATGTGCCGGGCATGGATGTCGCCGGAATCGTCGATGAAGTCGGCGCCGGGGTGACGACCGGGGTCAAAGTCGGCGATTCCGTCATCGCCATGGTGGTTCCGAAAGCCAGCCATGGCGGTTACCGGTCGCAGATCGTGCTCCAGGCCCGGGCCGTGGTGCCGGCGCCCGCGGGCACCACGCCGATAACCGCCTGCACGTTGCCGATGAACGGGCTGACGGCGCGCATGTCGCTCGATCTGCTCGGCCTGCGCTCTGGCCAGACGCTGGCGGTGACCGGTGCGGCCGGGGCCTATGGCGGCTATGTCATCCAACTCGCCAGGAATGAGGGGCTGACGGTCATCGCCGATGCGTCGGAGGCTGATGAGGCGCTGGTGAAATCCCTCGGCGCCGATATCGTGGTGCGCCGCGGCAACGACGTGGCGGAGCGCATCCGCGCGCATTTCCCCGATGGCGTGGACGGGCTGGCCGATGGCGCGGTGCTGAATGAACGCGTGATCGCGGCGGTGAAGGACGGCGGAGGGTTCACCTCCGTGCGCGGTTTCACCGGCGAACCGCAGCGCGGCATCCGCTTCACCACCACCTTCGTGCGCGGCTATGATTGTGAGTTCGAGAAACTCGACCAGCTCCGCGCCCAGGTCGAAGCCGGCATCCTGACCTTGCGCGTCGCCGCGACTTTCACGCCGGAGCATGCCTGGGAAGCCCATCAGCGCCTGGAGGCCGGCGGCACCCGCGGCCGCCTCGTCATCACCTTCTGAAGGATACGATCATG
>CAIUPC010000251.1 GCA_903900905.1 uncultured Acetobacteraceae bacterium | reverse complement strand
TTTTCTCCAGCAGCATGACCGTGGCGCCCTTATCGGCCGCGGTCAGAGCGGCGGCGAGGCCGGCGGCCCCGGCTCCAACGATGACGAGGTCTGTATGGAGGTCTGGCATGTCAGAACTTTACCCGATCAACCCCATAGAACGCGCCAACCTGATCGACGCGTTCCTGGCTGGAGATGGAATTGAAAAACCCGTGGCGGCTGTGTTTGATCCCCGTGGCGCGCTGCAGATCGACCATCATCTCCGCCATCTTCAACGTGCTGCCGAGCCCGTCGATAATCGGCACATCGTCCACACGGGTAATGCCATTGCGTGCCATCAGCAGGTTCAGTGGCACTTCACCCGGGATGATCACATCGGCACCGGTTTCTTTGATTACGCGACGGGCGGCCTCCTGGAACTGCTCGATGGCTTTGTCCGGATTGGTATAGGCCTCCAGCACCCCACCGAATTGCAGGCCGGAGGCAACCACGCCGGCGCAGCGGTCCGACAGGCCGTAAGTGCGGATCTGTTCCTGATACAGCGGGATCATGCGGTCGATGAACAGCATGATGGCGAAGCGCTGGCCGAACATGGTGGCGAGGTGGCAGCACGTCTCCCCCATGCCGATGACGGGGATGTCGATCAGGGACCGCGCTTCCCGCAGCATGGGGTTGGGCAGGGTGCACATGGCATAGGCGTCGAAACCCTGCGCCTCCGCGGCGCGGCCGGCGTTGATCCATTGGTGACCGTGGACCCAATAGGTGTAGGCGTAGCCGATATCGTTGCCGGGGTAGTTGGTCGGATAGGTGCCCGGCGCCTGGCCGTGCAGCACCACCTCGGTATCCGGGCGCAGGACCTTTTTGGCATGCGCGGCGATGGCCTCCGGGTAACCCGGCAGGTCTTCGAGGACGGTGAAACTCTGGTGCCAGATGCGCATCGCCATGGGAGGACTCCTAATTACGCCACGTATAGTCTCCCCCTCCCCTCGCGGGAGGGGGGGCGGGGGGAGGGGGAGATCCCCCGGAACCTGCGCGGCTTCATCCCTCCCCCCGGCCCCCTCCCGCAAGGGGAGGGGGCGTATTGTCCCTGCCTAACTCAAAACCAGCCCCAGAGGTCTTCTTTCCGCTCGAGTTCCTTACTCGCCCCATCGAACACCACCCGGCCGGCTTTGACCACGATGGCGCGGTTGACGATCGCCAACGTCGCCGGAATGTTCTGCTCGACGATCACCACCGTGGTGCCCGTCTCCTTATTCACCTTCGTCAGACTCGCCATCACATCCCGCACGATGATCGGCGCCAGGCCGGTGGAGGGCTCATCCAGCAACAGAATGCTCGGCTTCGTCATCAGTGCCATACCGAGCGCCAGGATCTGCTGCTGCCCGCCGCTGAGCGAACCCGCGGCCTGATTGCCGCGCTCCAACAGGATCGGGAACAAGGCGTAGATATCCTCCACCTTCGAGTCCGGGTGATGCAGGCCGGAGATGGTCAGGTTCTGGCGCACCGATAATTCGCGGAACACGTTGTGCCCTTGCGGGACAAAGCCAATCCCGCGCCGCGTGTTGCGGAACACCGCGCCGGGCACGATCGCCTCCCCCCGATACGACACCGCACCGGTCATTTCCGACACATCGCCGACGGCGCAGCGCATCATCGTGGTCTTGCCGGCACCGTTATGGCCGAAGATGGCCACGGCCTCCCCTTCGGCGACGCTGAACGACACATCCTTCAGCACCGGCACGCCGCCATAACCCGCCGAAACATTCGCGTAGGTGAGCATGACCGGTCAGACCCCGAAATAGAGTTCGGTGAGGGTAGCGCTGGCGATCAGTTCCTCGACCGTGCCGTCCTGGAGGATCTTGCCATTGGCCATGAACACCGCCCGTGAGCAAAGATCACGAATGAAGGACACATTGTGCTCCACCACGCAGACCGCGCGCCCGGATGCGGCTTCCTGGCGCACCACCCGCTGCATGGTCTCATAGGCGGCACCTTCGACCCCGGCCATGGGCTCGTCCAACAACAGCAGCGGCCCGTCATTCATCAGGGTGCGGGCAAGGCCGATGAGCTTCTGCTGCCCGAAGGGCAGATCGACGACCATGCTGCTGGCGGTGCTTTCGAGCCCCATGCGGCCAAGGATCACCATGGCACGCGCCCGCATTGCCGCTTCCGCCGCGCGCACCCCCGCGCGGCCGAAGGCCAGGCGGGTCACGGACTCACCGGCGTAATCGCGCGGCCCGACCAACATATTGTCGAGCACGGTCATGGTGCGAAACAGCAGCATGTTCTGCCAGGTCCGCGCAATGCCCATCCGTGCGCGCTTATACAGCGGCGCCCCGTCGATTTTTTGCCCGTTCAGGAAAATCGACCCGGCATCGGGGCGCAACACGCCGGAGATCAGGTTGAACAAGGACGTCTTCCCCGCCCCGTTGGGCCCGATCAGACCCAGGATTTCCCCGGCCCCGATCGTGAGG
>CAIUPC010000250.1 GCA_903900905.1 uncultured Acetobacteraceae bacterium | reverse complement strand
TGAGAAATGGCGGCAAAAACCGTCATCCCCGGGCTTGTCCCGGGGACCATGGTTTCCGCTTGTACCGCGATTGGTCCCCGGGACAAGCCCGGGGATGACGCGGAAGAGAGGCTATGGCCGCGTATGTTAGCGCCCATGGGGACCAGCCCGGGGATGACGCGTGGGGCCGATCATTGCCCCCTTTCGGGCCCTGATAGGCCCGACCCGATTGGCGCGGCTAAACCGGCACCTCCCCCGCGACGATGATCCGCTGCATGAAGCGGCGCGCGCCGTCCGGGTAGTCGCCATTGGCCTTGTGCATCAGGCAGCGGTTGTCCCAGATCACGATGTCGCCCTGTTGCCATTTGTGGCGGTAGGTGAATTGCGGCTGGATCGCGTGTTCCACCAGTTCGTCGATCAGCGCATGGCCCTCGGCCCGGTCCATCCCGACGATATGATCCATGCGGTTGCGGCTGATATAAAGCGCCTTGCGGCCGGTCTCGGGATGGGTGCGTACCAGCGGATGGGTGGAAGGCGGGCGCGCCGCCAGGATCTCCGGCGCGATTGAGCGTGTGCGCCCCAGCCCTTCACGGGCCGGCTTCATGGTGTGGACCACTTTCAGCGTGTCCAGATACCGGCGTTTTTCTTCCGGCAATGCCTCATAGGCCGCATACATATTGGCGTATTGGGTGTCGCCGCCGACATCCGGCACGATCAGGCCATAGAGCGCGGTCAGGGCGCTGGGGCGCGGCATGAAGGTGTCGTCGGAGTGCCAGTTCGCCCCCGCCACCAGCCGTTTGCCATCGCCCTTGAGGTCGCGGTCTTCGCTGGACAGGGTCGTGACCTCGGGGAAACCCTCGACATGCGGAATTTCAGGGCGGACCTGCGGTTCGCCGAAGGCGCTGATGGCGGCCAGATAGGCGCCGGGACCGATGGTCTGGCCGCGGATGCACAGCACCTGATTGTCCCACAGCGCCTGCCGCAGCCGCGCCCCGAGATCGGCTGATGGCGGCTGCGAGAGGTCCACGCCCGCCACCGCCATCGCCATGTGACCGCCGAGTTTGGTGAATGAGATCTCCATCGTGGCCGGCATCACGCTTCCCCCTTTCTATTTGCTCACGGCCACCGGCTGGGCGTCATAGCCCTTCCACCGGTAGATCGCCGCTGAGAGGGCCCAGCACAGCACGAAGATGCCCACCACGGCAAAACCCAGGTTCGCCATCCCCTCATTCATCCCCGCTACCGCCGTCCAGATCGGCCCCTCCAATTGCAGCTGTTCGCCGATTAGGCCCAACGCCTCGATCCCGCCGATAAGCAGCGCGACCGCGACCGAGGCCGCGGTGATGGTGAGATTGTACCAAAGCTTCCGCATGGGCCGCACCGCCGCCCAGCCATAGGCCCCAACCATGAGGGTGCTATCGGCGGTATCGACCAGAGTCATGCCGGCGGTGAAGAGCGCCGGGAAGATCAGCATTTGCCAATGCGGCATGCCCTGCGCCGATTCGCTGGCGGCGATGCCCAGCAAACCGACCTCCGTCGCGGTGTCGAAGCCGAGGCCGAACAGGAAGCCCAGCGGATACATGTGCCAGCTGCGGCCGATTGCCTTGAACAACGGACGGAAGATCCGCGCGAGCAAACCGCGCCCGGAGAGCAGCATGTCCAGGTCTTCCTCCACCAGCGTGCCGCCCATCCGGACCCGCCGGAAGCCACGCCAGACGCCGCGCAGGATGACCAGGTTGATGGCGGCTATGAGCAGCAGGAAGGCCGATGATACGGCCGTGCCGAGGATACCGCCGATGGCATGCGCCTCCCCCAGTTCCGCGGCGGTCGCGGCGATGGCGACGCAAGCGAGGGTCACCACGGTGGAGTGACCGAGGGAGAAATACAGACCGGCATCGCGCGGCTGCTGGCCGTCATGCATCAACTTGCGCACCACGTTGTCGATGGCCGCGATATGATCCGCGTCGACCGCATGGCGCAGCCCGAATACCCAGGCGAGCAATGCCGTGCCCAGCAGCACGGGCCTGTCAGCGAAGGCCGTCCAGGCCCAGAGCCATGCCAGGATATTGGCCGCGAGCAGACCAGCGAACAGCATGCTGGTCTGGCGGAGTCCCCGATCCAATCGCGGCATTCGATATCGTCTCCGTCAGATCGTGGCAGCCGGTGTCATGACGAAGGGCAGCACTTCCTCCGTCAGCCGGCGCAACTGTGCCATCGCATCCCCCTGAGTGGCCAGACGGAAGGTGATGCGCCGGCAGCCGGAGCCGATAAAGCCACGCAGATTGGCGATGCACTGGGCGGGGGAACCATAGACGCCCCAGGCTTTCAGCCGCTCTGGCGTGTAATTGGCACCGTAATAGCCATCCAGGTAACCCTTGGCGTCGGCCAGGGCGGCATCGGCGTCTTCGTTGATGTTGATGTGGTGGCAGAGGACATTGTCGAAATCGGCCATGTCCCGGCCCGCGTCGCGCCCGGCCTGGAGGACGATGTCCAGCGACTGACGGAATCCGTCCGGGCTGACGGAATGGGTCATCCAGCCATCGGCCAGCCGCCCGGCCCGCTTCAGGGCGAAGGAAGACCCGCCGGCATCGGGCTGGCCGTTGCCCAGCCGCCCGGCATTGGTGGTCAGCCAGATCGGGCACGGTGCCTGGATGGGTTTGGGCAGCAAAGTGATGCCCTCGAACCGGGTGAACCGGCCCTCGAACGGGGTTTCATCGGTGGTCCAGAGGTGGCGCAGGACCGCCATGTTCTCGATCATGCGGGCGCGGCGTTCGGTCGCCGGGAAGCCCATGGCACGGCTTTCCTTGTCCCAGGCGGCGCCGCCACCGCCGCCGGCGCAGACCGACAGACTTGTGCGGCCGCCGGAGATCACGTCGAGTGAGGCCCATTCATAGGCGAAGGCGCGGGGTTCGCGCAGGGCGAAGGAACCCATGCAGGCGGTGCCCAGAGTGACCCGGCTGGTGCGCCCGGCCAGGGCGGCGAGCAGGGTCAGGGCGTCGAGGCGCTGGTTGGCGAACAAGGCGTCACCGGCCCAGAGATTATCGAACAACGGGTTGGCTTCGACCGCGTCGGCCAGAGCCAGCAGCTTGGGGACGGTGGTCAGGCCCAGGAGGATGCCTCGGTTGGACAGGGTGATTCCGAACTGCATTGGCACGCTCCGTCTTTTCGCTTAGCTTATGCCGATTTTCCTGGCCCGCCCAACGGATGATGATGCTGGCTGGGCGCTATCTCGGCGTCTTTGCGCCTCAGTGGCCACTGTGTTGAAGAAGCGGTTTATAAGAGGCCGCTGAGGGTCGATTACGCCGTCCGGCGGACCGGGCATGATAATTAATTGTGCACATACTGATTATGATCGCATCGTCTGCTTTAATTTCTTCAAATGCCGACGCTCATCTTGTTCCTTTGCATGTTTTGAGCCTATCCCTTAAAAGAGGCAAGCAGAACTCACCGAAAGTCCGGCCCATTTTCAGAATCAACACCCTCATGCGCGCTTTGCTGGCCATGCTCGTGCTGCCGCTGTGGCTTGCGGCCGCGCAGGCGGCGGAAGTCGGCGGTGTCGAATTGCCGGCGGTGCGCGATGTCGGGGGCAAGACGCTGCGGCTGAACGGCTATGGACTGCGCACCTGGTCGCTGCTGGGCATCCATATCTATGTCGCCGGGCTGTATGTGGAACATGTTTCGTCCGATGCCGAAGCCATCATGCGGTCCGCGGAGACGAAGCTGCTGATTTTCAACTTCCGCCATGAGGTCTCCGCCGAACGGGCGCGGGAGGCGTGGCGCAAGGCGCTGGCCGCCAATTGCCCCGAGCCTTGCCGCCTGGAAAGCGCGGATGTCGAGCGCTTCCTGGCCGAAGTTCCGGCGATGCGGGAGGGCGACACGTTCGAACTGCGCTTTGCCGAACACAGCGCGGTCATTACCGCGAATGGGCGGCTGATCGGGCATATCGACCAGCCGGTGCTTGCGGATGCGGTGCTCGCGGCTTTCCTCGGCCCTCGTCCGGGATCACCGGAAGTGAAGCAGGCGCTGCTCGAACGGCACGGCTAATCCCTAAAGCTGCCGCGCCAGCTTCTTGGCCAGCAGCCAGCCGGGGAGGCCGCCCACCGGCCCCGCTGGCAGCAGCAGCAGCCAGCCCACATTGGCGCCGTTGACGATCAGATCGAGCCCAAGGCCCAGCATCATGCCGCCGATGAGGCAGCCCGTGACCCCGGCGGAGACGCCGAGCCAGAGAATGTCGCTTCTGTTTACCATGGCGCCTCTCGTACGGGGCTGACATCTGTTTGACAAGATGGGGGGCGGCCCCTATACGCCCGCCACTGCCGGGAACGTGGACAGGCCTTCGGGGCCTGCGCCCGCTTTACGTGTTCGCGTAAGGCCTACCGGTGCAACAAGGCCAAACCGGCCATACAATGAGGGCATCGCGCAACCATGACAAAGCGCGCCGAAAGTAAGTACAAGATCAACCGCCGCCTGGGCGCCAATCTTTGGGGCCGCCCCAAGTCCCCCGTCAACAAGCGGGAATATGGCCCCGGCCAGCACGGCCAGCGCCGCAAGAAGCCCACCGACTTCGGCACCCAGCTGATGGCGAAGCAGAAGCTCAAGGGCTACTACGGCAATATCGGTGAGAAGCAGTTCTACAAGTACTACGAGGAAGCGGTCCGCCGTAAGGGCGACACCTCGGAGAACCTGATCGAATTGCTGGAGCGCCGGCTCGACGCCGTTTGCTACCGCATGAAGTTCGCGGTCACGCCGTTCGCCTCCCGCCAGTTCGTCAACCACGGCCATCTGACCGTGAACGGCAAGCGCGTGAACATCCCGTCCTATCAGGTGCGCGACAACGACGTGATCGAGGTCAAGGAACGCTCCAAGCAGCTGGCCGTCGTCCTCGACGCGACCCAGAGCACCGAGCGTGACGTCCCCGAGTATCTCGAAGTCGATCACCGCGCCATGAAGGGCCGCTTCGCCCGCGCGCCGAAGCTGTCCGATGTGCCGTATCCGGTGCAGATGGAACCGAACCTGGTGGTCGAGTTCTACTCGCGCTAACCGGTTTCGATCGCCGTTCGAACGCCCGTCCGGGCCCACATATTGGTGGGCTCGGGCGGGCGTTTTCGTTTGTGGAGGGCGTTCGCGCGGCGGGATTCCCCGCGTCAAGCTCGCGCGCCTCTCGTCATCCCCGGGCGTGTCCCGGGGACCAAGGTCTCCGATTGTGCCGCGATAGGTCCCCGGGACAAGCCCGGGGATGACGAGGATGCGGGACTGCGGCCTAACCGCTCCCGCCGGGGGAAGACCGGCGGGCCACGCTTCAGGTCAGTATTACCGCCCCTCCCCCACGAAGCCCCGCGACAGCGCCTGCACCCGCGCCAGGGCCTCCGCCGGCAGCGGTCCTTTCAGCACCGCCGCCAGTGAGGCCTCGAATTCATCGACCGTCGCCATGCCGACCAGGATGGTGCCCATGGCGGGGTGGCTGATGGCGTAGCGGGTGGCGGCTTCGGCCAGGCTGCTGGCGAAGCCCTCGGTCACCAGCGGCATCAGGCGGCGGGCGCGCTCCAGATCGGTGCCGTAGGACAGGGCAGACCCAATCGGCTCCGGCGGCGGGCTGGCGATGGGGTGGCGTTCGGCGACCCCGGTCAAAGCGCCGGCCGCCAGCACGCGGATGCCGACAACGCCGACACCGGCGGCCACCGTATGGTCGAACAGGCGGCCGTAATCCTGCGCCGGGTAGTCCACCGGCAGCGGCTGCGCGGCGGAGGGGTTGAGCATGTTGTAGCTCACCTGGGCGCTTTGGAACGCGCCGGAGTCCAGGACCGCGTGCAGCGCCTCGGTATCGCCGATGGCGGTGATGCCGGGGAAGCGGATCTTGCCGGCGGCGCGCAGGGACTCGAACGCCGGGGCGACCTCTTGCAGCAGTTGGGTGACGCTCATGCTCTCCCCGCCGCCATTGACGCTGATGGGGTTGTGCAGGTGGAAGATGTCCACATGGTCCATCCTCAGCCGTTGCAGGCTGGCATCCAGAGACCGGGTCACCTCATCGCGGATGCGGCCGAATTCGCTGCTCGGCACGCGCACCTTGGTGCCGACGATGGCGTTGGCCGGTTTGAGTTTGGCCAGCACCTGGCCCAGATGCGTCTCCGACAATCCGTTGCCGTATTGCACGGCGGTGTCGAAGTAGTTGATGCCGGCATCGATCGCCTGGCCGATCGCGCGCTCCTGATCCGCGGAGGACCCGCGCACCATCAACCCGCCCACGGCGCCGCAGCCAAAGCCCAGCACCGACACGTTCAGGCCCGTCCGGCCGAATGCCCGCATTTCCATGGATCGATCCCCTTACCGCCGGTACAGCCCGGCACTGCTTGCCCTGATCTTGCACAGCGCCACCAACAAATCGAGGGTCGGCGTTGCCACCCCGGCCAGCCGCGCCAGCGCCAGGGGGGCGTCGAACATGCCGTCGATCTCCATCGGACGACCGGCTTCGAGGTCCTGCAGGATGGATGGCTTGTGCGCCATGCTGCTCTGGCTTTTCACCCGTGCCTCATGATTGGTCGTCGGGTCGGCGCCGAGGGCCTGGGCGATCGACGCTGCCTCCCGCATGGCCGCCAGGGAGGCCGCGACGGCGGCGGGCTCGCCGTAGACCGTCTGCGGGGCGGAGCCGGACAGCACCGCCAGGGTTCCGCCGGCGAGGTTGGAGATCAGTTTGTTCCAGATCTCGGTGCGGATGACCGGGGTCGGTTCGCCGCTGATGCCGCCTTTGGTGATCAGGTCGGTCAGGGCCAGCACGCGGTCGGACATTGATCCATCCGGCTCCCCCAGGATGACCCGGCTTTTGGGTTGCTCGACCTCGATCACGCCGGGTTCGGTGACGGCGCTGGCGGAATAGACCACGCCGCCGATGGCGCGGCCCGGGCCGAGGGCCTTGCGCAGCACGTCGTCCGGATCGATCCGCGGCAGGGAGGTGCCGGCCAGCGGGCCGGGCAGATGGTCGAAATACCACCAGGGGATGCCGTTCATGACGAAGGACACGCTGGTCTCCCGCCCCAGCAAGGGGCCGATCCCGGCGGCGATCTGGGGCAAGGCGGGGGCTTTGACGGTGACGAAGACCGCGTCCTGCGGGCCAAGCTCGGCCGGGTTGTCGGTGGCCTGGAGCCGCGCGGTGTGTTCGCCGTCGACGGCATGGACCGTCAGGCCGTTGGCGCGGATGGCGGCGAGATGCGGGCCGCGGGCGATGATGGAGACCTCCGCCCCGCCGCGATGCAGCCGGGACGCGAGGTGCCCGCCGA
>CAIUPC010000249.1 GCA_903900905.1 uncultured Acetobacteraceae bacterium | reverse complement strand
TATGTTCAGAATGGCGTGCGGCAACCGATATTCGTGGTCCGCTCGCTCAGGCTATGAGGGCTACATAAGGCACATCGCGGGTAAAGACGAGGGGTTCGTGGCTGATTTGCCTCCCCTGTTGCCGTTGCGCCACAGTACCTCCGCATCACGGCCACAGTCATCAATGGCGGAAGAGAGCAGGAGTCGAACCTACCCAGGACTGCTTTGCCGCCCCAACCGGGTTTGAAGTCCGGCCGGCCCACCGGGACCGCTTCTCTTCCGCCGTGAGTATCGCCGGTTCAGGGGATCAGGGGAAGCTGTGCCAGGAAGGCGGCTTCCTCGGCTGGTTCCAGGCAGCGGCAGTCCAGCCAGAGCCGATCCTGTGCCACACGCCCGATCACAGGGCCCGGCAAGGCACGTAAAGCGGCGGTGAGGCTTTCCAGGTCGCTGCCGCCGATGGTCACCGCCGCCGACTCGAGCAGATCCACAGGCAACGCGCCGGAGCCGATCTGGCTGCGGCAGGGGGCGACCGTGACGGGGCGGGCGGGGAAAGTCCGTTGCAGCACGGCAGCCATGCGTTCGGCGGTGGCGCGAATATCCGGTTCCGGCCGGGTCAGCAGGCGCAGCGCCGGCAGCCGTTCGGTCAGGCGATCGGAGTCGAGATAAAGCCGCAGCACGACTTCCAGCGCGGCCAGCCGCCCTTTGTCCAACCGCAGCGCCCGTTTCAGGGGATTGGCGTTGATGCGTTTGATCAGATCGCGGCGCCCGACGATCAACCCGGCCTGCGGCCCGCCCAAAAGCTTGTCGCCGGAAAACGTCACGATGTCGGCGCCCGCTGCCAGCGACTCCGCCGGGGTGGTCTCATGCGGCAGGCCCCATTTTGTCAGATCGACCAGGCTGCCGCTGCCGAGATCATCGATCAGCGGCAGGTTGGCGGCATGGGCAATCCGGGCGAGTGCCTCGGTCGGGACCGCGGCGGTGAAGCCGGTGATGGCGTAATTCGCCTGATGCACGCGCATCAGCGCGGCGGTCTCAGGCCCGATCGCCTGCTCGTAATCGCGGGGATGGGTGCGGTTGGTGGTGCCGACCTCTTTTAGGGTGGCGCCGGCGCGGCTCATGATATCAGGCACGCGAAAGGCGCCGCCGATTTCGATCAGCTCCCCGCGGGAGACCGGGACCTGCTTGCCGGTCGCCAGCGTATTCAGCACCAGCACCACGGCGGCGGCGTTGTTGTTCACGACGGTCGCGGCCTCCGCCCCCGTGAGCTGGCAGAGTAGCGGGGCGATATGCGAGTCGCGCTCCCCCCGCCGGCCGGTGGCGAGGTCGTATTCGAGGTTGGTGGCGGAGCGCATCGCCTCCGCCGCCGCCTCCGCCGCTTCCGGTGGCAGCGGCGATCGGCCGAGATTGGTGTGCAGCACGGTGCCGGTCAGATTGAACACCGGCCGTTGCGAGCGGGCGAAGGCAATGGCGAGGTGATCCGCCGCCTGATCGATCAGCTCCGCCGCCGGGGCATGAAACTGCCGGGCGGCGCGGCGGGTGGCGAGGACTGCGCGCAGCGTATTGGTCGTGGCGGTGCGCCCGAAACGGGCGAGCAGCACAGCGGCCGCCGGCGCGCGGAGCAGGAAGTCGAGGGACGGAAGCGGGCTGGTTTCCTGGGTCATGCGGCGGCATCGTAGGGCGGGATTGTCCGAGGACAAGGCGGCGCGCCCGGGCGCGACGGTGACGTGAGGGAGGATTGACCCGCCGATGGCCGTGCTGATGAC
>CAIUPC010000248.1 GCA_903900905.1 uncultured Acetobacteraceae bacterium | reverse complement strand
CGATCTCGTGCGATTATGCCCCCAACCTGCCCGGGCTGGTGGGCTACCCCATCCTGCTGGAGCAGGTGATCATCAACGTCGTCGGCAATGCCGCCGACGCGATCGCGCTCCACCGGCCGTTCCTGCCGGCAGGCCGGTGTAATATCGCGATATCAGCGTGGACCGAATCTGAACGGGTCATCATACAAATCGCGGATCAGGCCGGCGGTATCGATGACGCCATCCTCAGTCGCATCTTCGAACCATTCTTCACCACCAAGCCCATCGGCCATGGCACCGGGCTGGGGCTCAGCATCAGCTATGGCATCATCGAAGACATGGGCGGCCGGATTTCCGCCACCAATGCCGGAACCGGAACATCGTTCCGGATCGAGTTACCCATAAAAAAGGGGGCCTGAGAACATAGATCAATAACGGAATATAAGACACTCATCGCCGTTACCGACCATACCGGCCCCCAGAACCGGCCCATCATCGGCGACAGCGCTTCAAACGAACTCCACCCGCACCTTCCTGCCGATAATCTCCGCCGCCCGCTGCAACGTCGTGAGTGTCACATTGCCATCCTTCGGATCCAACAACCGGCTCACCTGGCTGCGGCTGGTTCCCATCCGTTCAGCTAAACGTGTCCGAGAAAGACTTTGGGCCTTCATCGCCTCTTCGATTTGCCAGGCCAGCACTTCCTTAATAGCGATCGCCTGGAATTCCTCCAGCTTGCCTTCCTCCGCCAAAAAGCCATCCAGTGTGGAAAAACCCACTGTGGGCCGAGGCGTTGGGTGCTTCGCGGTCATGACATCCGTCTCCTACGACTTGAACTCATCCATCCGCCGGCGCGCCAGCGCCAGCTCATCTTTCGGCGTTTTCTGGGTCTTTTTGATGAAGCCAGACAGCACGACGACCTCCTCCCCCAAGATGCAAAAAAGCAGTCTGGCAATACGCTGGCTGGGCAGCGACGACCGCACTTCCCACAAACCGTCACCCAGGGGCCGGCAGAGCGGCATTCCGACTGGCCATCGGTACTGAACGCGCATCAGGTCCTGGCCGATTGCCTGTCGATCCCGTTCATCGAGGTCGCGCAGCCAATCGCGGACGACCTCCGCGCCCATGTCCGTTCGGTAAAAGACGACAGAGATTCGCTTAGCGGCCACGATGGACATTATATAGTCCATGCACACGACAATGTCCAACCACCAACAGCGCCCATAAAAAAGGGGGCCTGAGGCCCCCTGTTTCATCACCGCGTCGGGCGCGGCGGGCTTTGCGTGTAATCGTAAAACCCGCGCCCGGACTTACGCCCAAGCCAGCCGGCTTCCACATATTTCACCAGCAGCGGGCAAGGACGGTATTTGCTGTCGGACAGGCCCTCATACAGAACCTGCATAATCGACAGGCACGTATCCAGGCCGATGAAATCGCCGAGTTCCAGCGGCCCCATCGGATGGTTCGCACCCAGCTTCATCGAGGTATCAATGGCCGTGACCGAACCCACGCCTTCATACAGGGCATAGACGGCTTCGTTGATCATCGGCACCAGGATGCGATTGACGATGAACGCCGGGAAATCTTCCGACACGGCGGTGATCTTACCCAGCTTCTGCGCCAGGTTTTGCACGGCCTGGAAGGTGGGTTCATCGGTGGCGATGCCGCGAATGACCTCCACCAGCTTCATGACCGGAACCGGGTTCATGAAGTGCATGCCGATGAATTTTTCCGCGCGGTCGGTCGACGCCCCCAGCCGGGTGATCGAAATCGACGACGTGTTCGATGCGATCAGGCATTCCGGCTTCAGGCTCGGCGTCAGGGCCTTGTAAATGGACCGCTTGACGTCTTCCTTTTCCGTCGCCGCCTCGATCACCAGATCGGCTGTCCCCAAGGCGGAGAAGTCGGTCGCGGTGTGGATTTGCACCAACGCCGCGTCCCTTGCGTCCGACGAAATGACCGAGCGATTGACCTGGCGATCCATGTTGCGCGCGATGGTCGCCAGGGCCTTGGTCAGCGCGTCCTGCTTGACGTCAACCACGGTGACCGAAAGGCCCGCCAGCGCGCACACATGCGCGATGCCGCTGCCCATCTGACCCGCCCCAATAATGCCAATCTGCCGGATGTCCGGCGGGACAGCAGCCATTGAGGAGGAACCGAAACCGGGATTGACGTCGACGTTCATTCAGGAGCGCTCCAGTTCCGCTGCCAGTTCCGGCAGCGCGGTGAACAGATCAGCCACCAGGCCATAATCGGCGACCTGGAAAATCGGCGCTTCCTCGTCCTTGTTGATCGCCACGATGACCTTGCTGTCCTTCATGCCGGCGAGGTGCTGGATGGCCCCCGAAATGCCGACAGCGATGTAAAGCTCAGGCGCGACAATCTTACCGGTCTGACCGACCTGGAATTCATTGGGCACGAAGCCGGCATCGACCGCGGCGCGCGACGCACCAACGGCAGCCCCGAGCTTGTCAGCGATCGGGTCGAGCAGCTTGAAGTTATCACCATTCTGCATGCCACGGCCACCAGAAATCACGATCCGGGCCGCGGTCAGTTCCGGCCGCTCACTCTTGGTCAATTCGGCCGAGACGAAGCGGGAGATGCCGGGCAGATCGCCAGCGGAGATGGCTTCGATGGCAGCCGAACCACCCTCGGCCGCGACCGGGTCGAAGCTGGCGGCGCGGACGGTAATCACCTTCTTGCCGTCGGACGACTTCACCGTCGCCATGCCATTGCCGGCATAGATCGGGCGCACGAACGTGTCGGCATCCACCACCGCGGCGATGTCGCTGATGGGCTGCACATCAAGCAGGGCGGCAACGCGCGGCATGATGTTCTTGCCAACGGCCGTGGTGGCCGCGAGCAGATGCGTATAGGCCGGGGCGAGCGAAACCAGCAGCGCCGAGGTCTGTTCGGCCATCTGGTGGTCCAGACCAGCGGCTTCCGCCACCAGCACCTTGGACACGCCCGGCAGCTTCGCGGCAGCTGCAGCGGCGGCGGCGAGATCGACGCCGGCGACCAGCGCATGCACATCGCCAAGGGCCACGGCAGCCGCAACCGCGCTACGCGACGGCTGCTTGATCCCGGTGGCGTCGAATTCGAGGAGAACGAGAGCGGTCATCGTCAGATCACCTTCGCTTCAGTCTTGAGTTTGCTCACGAGTTCAGCGATCGAGCCAACCTTCTGGCCAGCCTTGCGCTTCGCGGGTTCTTCCACCTTGATCGTGGTCAAACGCGGCGTCGGATCGACCCCATAATCCGCCGGCTTCTTATTATCGATCGGCTTTTTGCGCGCCTTCATGATGTTCGGCAGCGACGCATAGCGCGGCTCGTTCAGACGCAGATCGGTCGTCACGATCGAGGGCAGCGTCAGCGCGACGGTTTCAAGCCCGCCATCGACTTCGCGGGTGACGGTCAGCGTATCGCCGGCGATTTCGAGCTTGCTGGCGAAGGTGCCCTGCGACCAGCCGAGCAGCGCGGCCAGCATCTGGCCCGTCGCGCTCATGTCATCATCGATGGCCTGCTTGCCAAGGATGACCAGGCCGGGCTGTTCCTGCTCGACGATCGCCTTGAGCAGCTTGGCCACGGCCAGCGGCTGCAGCTCGACATCGGTTTCCACCAGAATGCCGCGATCCGCGCCCATCGCGAGGGCGGTGCGGATGGTTTCCGCGCATTGCGCCACACCCATGGAGATCGCGACGATCTCGGTCGCGATGCCCTTTTCTTTCAGGCGCACCGCTTCTTCGACCGCGATCTCGTCGAACGGGTTCATGGACATCTTGACGCCGGCGGTTTCGATGCCGGTGCCGTCGGTTTTCACGCGGACCTTGACGTTGTAGTCAACGACCCGCTTGACGGGGACGAGGATTTTCATGGGAATCCGTGCCGTTTCCTGGATGAGAAAGGGATGGGGCAACGCGCCGGCGAGCTAGGGTTTTGGTCGGTTCCGGACTCGCTTCTTCGCATCTGCAACAGAGCGGCGGACGGTATGCACAGCGCGCCGCCTGATGTCAAACCGGTGAACGGGGCGAGCCGGGATCAGGGCGCATACAGGGCAATCGGGTGAAGCCCATCCGAAGCCGAATTGGGGTAATGGCTTGCCCCAAACGTCATCCCCGGGCTTGTCCCCATGGGCGCTAACATAAGCGTCGGCGGCCTCTCTTCCGCGTCATCCCCGGGCTTGTCCCGGGGACCAATAGCGTCACTGATGGAAACCTT
>CAIUPC010000247.1 GCA_903900905.1 uncultured Acetobacteraceae bacterium | reverse complement strand
GGTGCCATTCGTCATCCCCGGGCTTGTCCCGGGGACCAATCGCGGCACTGGCGGCAACCTTGGTCCCCGGGACAAGCCCGGGGATGACGAGTCGGAGCTGCGTCCGGGGATGACGCGTGAGAGCTGCGCCGGGGTTGACGCGTGGGCGCTGTTCCCGGGGATGACGGGATGGGAAGGCGTCGCCACCCTGTTTTAACGCCGATGGGGCCGAGGCCCCGATTCACTTCGGCGACAGAACCATCACCATCTGGCGGTTTTCCAGACGCGGCATCTGCTCAACCTTGGTGGTCAGGTCCAGCTCAGCCCGGATACGCTCGAGAACGCGGATACCGATGTCCTGGTGCGCCATTTCGCGGCCACGGAAGCGCAGAGTCACTTTGACCTTGTCGCCTTCCTCGATGAACGACTTCATGGCGCGCATTTTCACCTGATAGTCGTTTTCATCAATATTCGGGCGCACCTTGATCTCTTTGATCTCGATGACTTTTTGCTTCTTCTTGGCCTCGTTTTTCTTCTTCTGGAGTTCGTACTTATACTTTCCGAAGTCCAAAATCTTGCACACCGGCGGATCGGCGTTCGGGCTGATTTCCAGCAAATCGAGACCAACGGAGAAAGCGCGCAACATCGCGTCGCGCGCGGTCATCACGCCCTGCATCTCGCCGTCCTGGTCGATCAACCGCACCTGCGCGGAGCGGATCTCTTCGTTCACACGGGGTCCGTCACGTGACGGCGCCGCGGCCATGGGTCCTCTGGCTATGGGTATCTCCTGTCGAAGTTTTCAAAACGTCCGCGCGGCAGGGGTGACCCCGCCCGCACGAACCAATTCATAGTTTGGCCGGAATATGCGCCGGGATCAAGCAAACTCCGTTTGCCGCAGATCCGGCGGGGTCGCTTCGGCCTTCAAACGCGCGATCGCTTCTTCCAATGGCAGGATCTCCTGCGCCGTCGAACCCAGCCGGCGCAGCGCAACCGTGCGGTTGTTGGCTTCATTGCGGCCGACAACGGCCAGCACCGGCACATGCGCCAGGCTGTGCTCGCGCACCTTGGCGTTGATCTTCTGGTTCGACAGGTCGGTCCGTGCTTCCAGCCCGGCCTTGCGGAACGCCGCCGCGACCTCGTCGGCGTAGCCATCGGCATCCGACACGATCGTCGCCACCACTGCCTGCACCGGCGCCAGCCAGAGCGGGAAGCGGCCGGCATAATTCTCAATCAGGATGCCGAGGAAGCGTTCGAACGACCCGAGAATCGCGCGATGCAACATCACCGGCCGATGCCGCGCCCCGTCTTCGCCAACATATTCGGCGTCGAGTCGCTCCGGCAGCACGAAATCGACCTGCAGCGTGCCGCATTGCCAGTCGCGGCCAATGGCATCGCGCAGCACGAATTCCAGCTTCGGGCCGTAGAAGGCGCCCTCGCCCGGGTTCAGCTCGTATTCGACGCCGGCGGTGGCGCAGGCTTCCTTCAGCGCGCCCTCCGCCCGGTCCCAGACATCGTCCGAACCGGCCCGCGCGATCGGGCGGTCAGAGAATTTCACCCGGAAGCTCTCGAACCCGAAGTCGCGATAGATGGACGCGAGCAGCTCCACGAAGCGCACCGTTTCGGAGGCAATCTGCGATTCCGAGCAGAAAATATGCGCGTCATCCTGCGTGAAGGCCCGCACCCGCATGATCCCGTGCAACGCGCCGGAGGGTTCATAGCGGTGGCAGGCGCCGAATTCGGCCATGCGCAGCGGCAGCTCGCGATACGAGCGCAGACCGTGACGGAAGATCTGCACATGGCAGGGGCAGTTCATCGGCTTGACCGCGAGGGTTTTGTCCTCGTCCTCGACCCGGGCGATGAACATATGTTCGCGGTAATTGGCCCAATGGCCGGATTTTTCCCACAGCACGCGGTCCACCAGCTGCGGGGTCTTGACCTCCTGGTAGCCGTTCGCATCCAGACGGCGGCGCATATAGTCTTCCGCCGTGCGGTAGATCTTCCAGCCCTTCGGGTGCCAGAACACCGAGCCGGTGGCTTCTTCCTGGATATGGAACAGGCCCATGTCCTTGCCGATACGGCGGTGGTCGCGCTTTTCCGCTTCTTCGAGCTGCAGCAGATGCGCGTCGAGTTCCTTCTGATCGCGCCAGGCGGTGCCATAGATGCGCTGCAGCACCGCATTGCGGTGATCGCCGCGCCAGTAGGCACCGGCCACCCGCATCAGCTTGAACGCCGTGCCGACATCGGCGGTGGAGCGCAGATGCGGCCCGCGGCACAGATCGACCCAGTCGCCCTGGGAATACAGGCTGATCGTCTCGCTGTCCGGCAGATCGCGGATCAGCTCGGCCTTGTAGCTCTCCCCCTTATCGAGGAAGAACGCGATGGCTTCGTCGCGCGGCATTTCCCGGCGCACGAATTTGGCGCCGCGGCTGACGATTTCCTTCATCTTGGCCTCGATGGCGGGGAAATCCTCGGGCGTGAAGGGCGTGTCGCGGGCGAAATCGTAGTAAAAGCCGTTGTCGATCGAGGGGCCGATGGTGACCTGGGTGCCGGGGAACAGCTCTTGCACCGCTTCGGCCAGGATATGCGCGGCATCGTGGCGGATCATCTCCAGCGCGTCGGTGTCGCGGCGGGTGATGAAGACCAGGCTGGCGTCATGGTCGATGACGGCGGACATATCGGCGTCCTTGCCGTCGATCTTCATCGCCAAAGCGGCGCGGGCGAGGCCGGGGCCGATAGCTTCCGCGACGGTCGTGCCCGTCACCGGCGCGTCGAATTGGCGCACGGAACCGTCGGGCAGGGTAATCGCGGGCATCGGTCTGGGTCCTTATAAGGGTG
This sequence comes from uncultured Acetobacteraceae bacterium, assembly GCA_903900905.1. Taxonomy (GTDB): domain Bacteria; phylum Pseudomonadota; class Alphaproteobacteria; order Acetobacterales; family Acetobacteraceae; genus Rhodopila. The sequence goes on along the minus strand of CAIUPC010000247.1, from coordinate 6,473 downwards.
TGGCGTCTCTATGGCCGGGGATGAAATCCGCTGCAAGCGTGGGATGGTGATCGCGGTCTCCGCGTGCGGCGATCACAGCCGATCGGTTGATGCCCGGCGGCGGGCTGTCTTCGCCTTCAACGAGACCTGTTGTCGGAGCGATCGACGCGGTAACGGGCTATCAAAGACGATGTCGCGCAACGTTTCAGGACGTGCCGCTGTCCGTGTCCGGGTTGTTCCAAAGCTCATAGGCGCGGCGGCATATCGCGTGCCAAGAGTGCGTTGCCGGGACCAACCGTGCTCCTGAAGCGGTGAATCCGAAGCGGTCGATATAGCCGATCAAGAGACCATCGTCCCGGCGAACCACAGTTCCGTTCGGATGGCTCTCATCCTCGCGGAGATCGTTCGCCAGATCCTCCCGCCCGATCGCCGCCAGAAAGCCGCGCAACTGCCGCTGTTCGTTGAACAGGGCCATGATGAACCAGCGGCCGTCGCGGGTTTGATAATGATTGGCCAGCGCGTTCGGCGCTTCTTCCCGCGTGGGGCGGTGGGCGATGTGTTCGTTGAACAGACGCGTTTGCACCGCGCATCCGTTGGCCCAAAGGCCGTTTTGCAGAAGCGAGGACTTCACGACGCCGCCCAGGCCGGTTTTCTCGCGGCGGTACAAGGCCGTGACGATCGCGGCGTAAAGTCCCGTGGCGCTGGGATGATCGCCCATGCCGGGCATCGACCGCGCAGGCGCCGTGGTTGCCTCCGCCCGCACCTGGTCCATCAGGCCGCTGCGCGCCCAGTACGCGGTGGAATCAAAACCGGTTTTGGCGGCTTCCTCCCCTTCCTCGCCATAGGCGGTGAAGGACGCGTAGATCAGTCTTGGGTTTAGCGCCATCAGGTCCGAGGCGGACAGTTTCAGGCGGTCCCGCACCGGCAGCGGAAAGTTCGTCACGAACACATCGGCCGACGCGACCAGGCGATGCAGGGCCGCGATTCCGTCCGGGTCTTTCAGGTCAATCGCCAGGCTGCGTTTGTTACGCGATGTGAGCTGCCAGTAGTAATCGACGGTCCGGCCCGGCAGCGGGCCCCGGCCGCGCCAGGGGTCGCCGACAACCGGAGGCTCGATCTTGATCACGTCGGCGCCGAAGTCGGACAGGATGGTGGCGGCGGCGGGACCAGCGATCCAACTGGCGCAATCGATCACCTTCAGGCCGGTGAACAGGCTGTCTGTCATGGTTCTTCCTCCGCGTCCCGTATCGGGCTTATCACGATAGCTTAGGTCACGCACGGCGGCCCGGCAAACGAGACTCTAGCCAAACTCGAACGACGTGACACCGAAAACCCGCTCGATGGGAACCATCAATGGGGTTCCATGCACCATGCGCGCGCAGCCGAAGATGTTGTCCCAACCAAGATCGTTCATCAACCCAACCGCCGCCAGGTTAGGTTCGGGCACATCGATCTGAACCTGTTCGCCGGAGACAGTGGACAGCAAACTGGCCAGCAAACGCCGTCCGGCGGTCGCGTTGTTCGCGTAAAGCGGCGCCAGTTTGAACCCCACGCGGCAAGGTCTCAGGAACCCATAGCCGCAGATCGCACCATTTTCGCGCAGCGCGAAGCCGCGTCCACCCGTTTGCCCAAGCCAGGCCCGCATGAATGCCTCGCGCCGCAGACCGGAGATCAGGGCGTCGTAAGCGGCCAGATCGGACCAGGGAACCTGCTCCAACGGGATGACGGCGGGATCCATCGCGCCAGCCGCCCTGCCCTGGAACCGCAGGTCGCGATAGAGATATTTGAAGCCGCCCGACGCATAGAACGGCGCCATGTCGAACACGCCGTCCATGCCGATCGGCGCATCCGGCCGCAGACGAGACCGCAGACGCCGCAAACGTTCGTGCCACAGAACGCGGCCCAGACCCTGTTTGCGCAGGTCCGCCCGCATGATGAAAAGCCCCATGAAACCCGCGGCGCCCTGGTAACTGACGATCGCGCCACCGCCCGCGAATTCAGTGCCGTTCCGCAACGCGATGAAGGCGCCGGGATCGTGGGACCATGCGATGTCGATATCGGCCAGGCCAGGGTTCCATCCCTCGGCCGCGGCCCAGGAATCGAGAAGACCCGCTTCGGCACGGGTCATCTGGTCGATATGGAAGCCAGCGGGAAGGAAAGAGAGATCGTCGGCCATGTGTGCCACCCCATTCAGATCACGGGGATTTCGCGGAGACCGGCGGGGCGAGTCAACGTGGACCGCGTCAAAAGGATACGCACGCGGCGCGCCCCGAAGGACGCGCCGCGGGTGATCAAGGCGCCTGGTTGCTGAAGATGATCGTGCCCGACGCGGCGAACATGCCGCCAACGCCATGGCAGACCGAGATCTTCGCGTCCGGAATCTGCGCCGCGGCCGTGCCGCGCATCTGACGGACGCTCTCTTGCAGCGCATACATGCCGTACATGCCCGAGTGCATGTATGACAGGCCGCCGCCATTCGTGTTCAACGGCAGGATGCCGTCCGGCGCGGTGTTGCGCGCGGCGATGAACGCCGCCGCCTCACCGCGCGGCAGGAAGCCGAGGTCTTCCAGGCCGTAGATCGGCAGATGCGCGAAGGCATCGTAGATCATCAGGTGATCGACATCCTTGAACGTCGGCGCGATGCCGGCCTGCTGGAAGGCCGTCGGGCCCGCCACGCGGAAGGCGCGGGACGACGTGAAATCCTCCATCTGGCTGACCATCGGGGTCTCGGCGCTTTCACCGGTGCCCAGGATGTAGACGGGTTTGGTCTTGAAGTCCTTCGCGCGTTCGGCGGACGTCAGGATCAGCGCGCCGCCGCCGTCGGTGACCAGGCAGCACATCAGCAGGCGGAACGGCCAGGCGATCATGCGGCTGCTCAGCACGTCCTCGGTCGTGATCGGCGTCTTGAAGGTCGCGCGGGGGTTCTTCGCCGCGTAGCGAACGTAGAGCAATGTGTTGTCGCTATATTTGCGCATCGCGCTGTGCAATCTGCTGAGTTCCGCGTCGGTCAGATTGCGTGAAATCAACCGATAGACGAAAATCTTTCGGGCGTCCGTCAGATCTTCGACGAGCTTTCTGGAAAGATATTTCAATCGTTTGAAAATCCTTTGAGTCGCGTGTTTTTCATCGATCTCGTCGGTGTAAATGAAATTATGCATGAAGGTCTTCAATTTCAGGTCTATAGTACAGTACTCTCTCCGGTTGATAAAGCTACGAATCTCGACCCTGGTTGTCTCATTCGATCCGATGCAATCGAAACGTGATTCCAGCGCTTCGGTGAGCATATCAGGTTCGATGCTGGTCCACCTTAACAGTCCCAGTGGTTCGGCGTTGAAGGCGCGCTGTATCAAACCAAACTCACAGCCTTGTTCGTCAGCGCCACCAAGGCTTTCGAAATGCATGAACAGATTGGTTTCATCAGCCTGCGCCGTGGCCAGAGGGGGCTGTTCTTCGATTTCCAGCAGCGCCAATCGTGCCGCCATCAGATTGCCGCTGATCCAGGTCTCACCTGGGAAACGTGTCTCTGCCTCCTGCCAGCGAGCCGCCGCCTCTCGCCATTGATGCCGTTTTGTCGCAACTTCGGCCCGCGCCGTCCAAAATCGGTGCTCCTGCGGAAAACGTCGGATCGCCTCAGCCAGTGCTGTTTCGGCGGCTTCGAAATCGCCGCTATGGGCCGCGATTCGCGCGATCCCCAAATAACCAGTCGAGAAATTAGGATAGATATTGATCAGAGCGCGGTAATTATCTTCTGCTTCGGACCAGAGTTCCCGCAATTCATAGAGCTTGCCGGTTTCCTCCAGAATATTATGGTCATTGGGCCAACGTAGCGCAGCCTGGCGAAGGATGGTGATCGCCCGATCAAAATCGACGTGCCGTCCGATAATTTGAGCGCTCTTGATATAGGCGGGCAGAAAATTCGGGAATTTTGTCCGAACGTCATCCAACCGTTGGGCCGCCACCTCGAAATTATGGGTGTCGATTGCGACTTCCGCATGGCGCAGCGCGACTTCCGCGGAATCGGGGCATTTGGTCATGCCTTCGGTAAGCCAGCGTTCGGCTTCGTCACGTCTCGAGCTACGCTCCAGCATGATGGCGCCGCGAAGGTAAGTCTCAGCATGGTCCGGAAAGCGTTGGCGTAGCGCGATGTAACGGGCGGTGGAGACGTCGAACAGATTGTTGCGAGTCGGCGCTTCCGCATAGGCCAGGGCCAACCCAAAATGGTCGGCTAAATATTCCATACCTCGTACTAAAATGGCGTCTGAATCAGCCGTTTGACCCAGCGAATCGAAAGCATAAGCGGCTGAAATATAAGCGTCCGCCTCGGCGGGAAAGTGGTCCACGACCTCGGTCCAGCGGCGCCCGGCTTCTTGCCAATTTGCCCGACGGGATGCGAGCTGCGCCCAAGCCCTCAGGGCCGCGAGGTCGGAGGGAAAGCGGTGCCGGCATTCCGCAGCCAATATCTCCGCCTCATCGAGCCGATCAGCCAGGAACAAGGGGTCGACACCGCGAACATAGGCAAGGGGATTGTCCGGTTCCAGTTGGCGAAATTCCGCGAGACATTGCGCGCAATCTGACCAACGTGCCTCGGCGATCGCTAATTCGGCCATCACCCACAACACCCCGGAATCACGAACAATCCGCCCGTCCGACGCGGCGAGAACCGCTGCGGCCTCGGTTGGGCGACGGGCATGTGTCAGCATTTTAATGGCAGCAACATAGGCCGGAGCGTGGTTGGGTGCGGCTTCTTGTGCCATCCGGAAATAGTCGGCAGCGACGGAGATGGCGTCCAGCCGGTGCGCACTATCCCCCGCCCACATTAAAAATGCTACGTCGTCTTTGAATTTTTTGACCCCCAAAGCGATGAGGCTAAGGGCCCGGGAACGATCACCTTGAGCGACACTTTCCTCGATCTGACGAATAACAGTCTGGCTATCGTCTTCGGCAGGGTGTTGGCTCACTTGTTGCAATCCTCAGGTCTGCATCAACGCCAAAATGGGTTCTTCATTAAAGGAACATTCTGACGGTGGTCGTATCAAGGTTTATGGCAGGGGCGGACAGCATTGCCAAGTGTGCTTCAGGCCGCTGGCAGGCGCCGTGGATGGCAACGATGATTGGTAGTAGCCGACTCGCGTTATTCAGGTGCGCTGGTTCAAAATCGGTGCTGACTGGCTGTACGAAGACCGGTACGGAACGCGGCAATTCACTGGCCCTGCGCGCTCAACGCCCCCGCTTCAACACCTCTTCATACACATCCAGTGTCGCATCCTGCATCGCCCGCACCGTCGGCACGGATGCCCGCGCCCGCTCGCCAAGGTCCCGCCGCGCATCGGCATCCAGCGACAGCGCATGGGCGATGGCACCCGCCAGCGCCTCCGGGTTTCCCGGCGGGACGCGCCATCCCGTGACCTCGTGCTCCACCGTCTCCACCGGCCCGCCCAAATCGGCTGCCACCACCGGGCGGCCCATGGCCTGTGCCTCGATCACCACCCGGCCAAAGGCCTCCGGCTTGGTGGAGGCATGCACCACCACGTCCGACAGCATCATCGCGGCCGGCATATCCTCGCAATGCCCGACCAGCCGCACCTGTTCGGCGATTCCCAAAGACGCCGCCTGCGCCAGCAACGACTTCGTATAGGCCGAGCGGCCCTGGTCGGAGCCGACGAAGACGCAGCACACATCCGGGCGCTGCAAGCGGGCCATCGCCTCCAGCAGCACCGCATGGCCTTTCCAGGAGGTCAGCCGCCCCGGCAGCACCACCGTCGGCGCGCCATCCGGCAGCCGCCAGGTCCGGGCCAGGCGAAAAAGCCGATCGGGGACGATGATGGCGGGATCGTAGATGGCGGTATCGACGCCGCGCGGGATCACCCGGATACGTTCCTCGGGCACGCCATGCTGGGCCTTGATCAAATCTGCGATGAACCGGCTGGCGGCAATGACAATCTCCCCGCGCGCCATGATCGCGTTGTAGCGGCGCTTGAGGGGGAAATCCTCGGAATAGGTGCCGTGATAGGTGGTCACGAAATGCGCCCCCGTCCGCTGGCAGGCGAGCCAGGCCGACCAGGCCGGGGCGCGGGAGCGGGCGTGCACGATGCGGACGTTTTCGGCGCGGATCAGCGCTTCGAGCCGGGCTGCGTTGCGCCAGATGCCCAGCGGGTTCTTGGTCTTCAGCGGCAGGGTGAAATGCCGCCCGCCCGCCCGTTCGATGGAGGCTGACAGGGGCCCGCCGGCGCTGGCGACCAAAGCGACGCCCTCGGATTGGACGATGGCCTGCGCGATCTCCACCGTGCCACGCTCCACCCCGCCCGTGACCATGGAGGGCAGGACTTGCAGAATGACGGGCGGTGTGGACGGCGACTCGGGGGCATCGGACATCCGGACATGATACCATGTGCGGTGCCGGGCGGGAGAAGGGGCGGGGTGAGCCACAGGGGTATCGCATATGGCTTACGGAGGAGAGGCACCCCCGTAAAAACCGTCATCCTCGGGCTTGTCCC
>CAIUPC010000246.1 GCA_903900905.1 uncultured Acetobacteraceae bacterium | reverse complement strand
TGACATTGACGTACCGGCCGCTCCCTACCGTCATGGCGGGCCCACGGGTCGGGCTTCGCCCGCCCGAGGACAGGCTCCGGCCCGCCACCCACGACTTTGTAGATCAGAGCAACAAAGTCGTGGGTGGTCCGCCTGCGCGGACCATGACGGTAGGGAGCGGCCGGTACGTCATTCATTTTACGGGTTGGTATAACAACGTGCGGAGAATAGCCTGCCTATTCTCCGCAATACACGCGGCGAACCCGATTGCCGAACGCGGAGATTATGTGCCATATTCTCCGCGAAAGATGCGGTGAATGACGACATACATCCACACTCTGGCCGACTGGCCCAAATTCCATTGGAACCATGAAACCCTGACGTCCAGACTTGCCGCCGTGCGCCATCGCCAGGGCCGGCTGATCGGGCGCATGGAAGGGCTCGGCTTCCCGTTGCGCGGCGAGGCCGTCCTTCGGTCGCTGACCGAGGAAATCCTGAAATCGAATGAGATCGAGGGCGAAGTCCTCGACCGCCAACAGGTTCGGTCGTCGATTGCCCGCCGGCTGGGTATGGACATCGGCGCCCTGGCCCCGGCCGATCGGAACGTCGAAGGGGTGGTTGAGATGATGCTCGACGCAACCCAGAACTATGCGGCGTCGCTAACAAAGGCGCGCCTGTTCGACTGGCATGCCGCGCTCTTCCCCACGGGACGCATCGGCATGATGAAGATCCGGGTCGGCGCCTGGCGCGATGGCACCTCAGGGCCGATGCAGGTCGTATCCGGCCCGGTGGGCCGCGAACGCGTTCACTACGAAGCCCCCGCCGCGCCGCTGGTCGAGCACGAAATGCGTGCTTTCCTCGCCTGGTTCAACGAACGGGATGACGTCGATCCGGTCCTACGCGCCGCCCTCGCGCATCTGTGGTTCGTCACCATCCATCCGTTCGACGATGGGAATGGCCGCATCGCGCGCGCCATCGCCGACATGGCGCTGGCACGCTCCGAACACAGCCCGCAGCGTTTCTACAGCATGTCGGCGCAAATCCGGATCGAGCGCAAAGCCTACTACGACAATCTGGAAGCCACACAGAAAGGCGGCCTGGACATCACCGCCTGGCTCGCGTGGTTCCTCGGATGCCTCGATCGCGCGTTCGACGGCGCGGAAATCATTCTGGCCTCCGTTCTGATGAAGGCGCGGTTCTGGGAGAGGCATGCAAGCGTGGCGCTGCTGGATCGTCAGCGCCTTGTGCTCAATCGGTTGCTGGGCGGCTTCGAGGGAAAGCTGACCTCGTCGAAATACGCGAAGCTCGCGAAGTGTTCTCAGGACACCGCATCGCGCGATATCGACGATCTGATCGCGCACGGCATTCTCGCAAAGGACCAGGCCGGCGGGCGCAGCACCAGCTACTCGCTGATAATTTTTGACCGGTGATGCGGCCAACATCAGAGCTACCTTCACCCTGATCACCGCCGGAATAGGTTAACAGACCGCAAGCACGATTCACCAAAGAGTTAGCCAGCGGCCGCCCCCAAAAACCGCACACCAACACCGTTTGTCGTTGGCGCGAAACCCCCAGCCCGGTACGAAGAGCGGATGGCCACTCACCCCCGCCCCGCCGGTAAACCGCCCCCCTACGCCAACAAAGAACAGCACCTCACCCCACCGCGTCAAAAATATCTGAGACGCATATGAGACTCAGCCGCAAAACACGACACTTTGAGACAAGTATGAGATCAACCCGCCACGGCAGCACCGCCTCAACCCCACCCGCGACCTGGACCACCCCGCCGCGGATCGCACGACATGAAAAACACCCCATGCAACGTGAGCACACCGATCACCCGCAGGCGCATGCTGATTGCGGTTCGCGGGGCAACCCCTCAAAAATGCGGCGGCCCCTGCCACGCGCCGCAAAGACCCTATGCGCCGTGAGCACCTCGGTCAGTCCACCGCCCCAGGGTGATCGCATTCGGATCGACGTGCGCCACAGTCGAACCCTCAACGTCATCCCCGGGCTTGTCCC
>CAIUPC010000245.1 GCA_903900905.1 uncultured Acetobacteraceae bacterium | reverse complement strand
CGCGACCAGTTCCAGAACGCGCTGACGGTGCTGCACTCCACCAACAACTTCCCGGAATTCACCGGCCGCATCTGCCCTGCCCCGTGCGAGGCGTCCTGCACCCTGAACATCGACGACAGCCCCGTCACCATCAAGACGATCGAATGCGCCATCGTCGATCGCGGGTGGGACGAAGGCTGGATCGTGCCGATGCCGGCCAGCCACCGCACCGGCAAGACGGTCGCTGTTATCGGCTCGGGCCCGGCCGGCATGGCCTGCGCGCAGCAGCTCGCCCGCGCCGGTCATTCCGTCACCCTGTTCGAGAAGAACGACCGGATCGGTGGCTTGCTCCGTTACGGCATCCCCGACTTCAAGATGGAAAAGCACCTGATCGATCGCCGCATCGACCAGATGATGGCCGAGGGCGTGGAATTCCGCACCAACGTCAATGTGGGTGTGACCATCTCGGTCGATGAGCTGATCGCGCAATTCGACGCGGTCGTGCTGTCCGGCGGCGCCGAGTGGCCGCGCGATCTCGCGGTGCCCAATCGCGCCATCGACGGCATCCATTTCGCGATGGACTTCCTGCGCCAGCAGAACAAGCGCAATGCCGGCGACGACGAAGCAACCGCCGCGGCCGATGGCACCATCAGCGCCAAGGGCAAGCAGGTCGTGGTTATCGGCGGTGGCGACACCGGCTCCGACTGCATTGGCACCTCGGCCCGGCAGGGCGCGGCCTCGATCACCCAGATCGAGATCATGCCGAAGCCGCCGGTGAAGGAGAACAAGGCCCTGACCTGGCCGGATTGGCCCAACAAGCTGCGGTCCTCGCATGCCCATGACGAGGGCTGCGCGCGCGACTGGTCGGTTCTGACCAAGGAAGCGATCAGCGAGGATGGCCGCGTCACGGCGCTGGATTGCGCCAAGGTGGAGTGGGTGTCCGAAGGCGGGCGCATGCAGATGCAGGTGATCCCGGGCAGCGACTTCCAACTCAAAGCCGATCTGGTGCTGCTGGCGATGGGGTTTTTAGGCCCCAACAAGAACGCGCTGCTGGAGCAGGCGGGCGTGACGCTCGACCCGCGCGGGAACGTGCTGGCGAACACGGTTGAGTACAAGACCTCCCGCGAGAAGCTGTTCTCGGCCGGTGACATGCGCCGGGGCCAGTCGCTGGTGGTCTGGGCGATTCGGGAGGGGCGCCAGTGCGCCCGCTCGGTGGATCAGTTCTTGATGGGCAAGACCACCCTGCCGCGGTGAACAATCGATAGCAGCCTATGGTGTTAAATCTGGGGGGCGTTGGATCTGGGGGATGGGGTAGGGCTGCGCCCCGCCACCCCCAGGGATGACGGGGCCGCCATGCTTCACTCCTGCGCGTAACGCCAAGGTTTCTCCGGCTGCGCAGCGGTTTCGTCGATCGTCCATTGCGGCAACGACAGCCCATCGGTGACGTCGGAAAACACCATCCGCACCCGGGTGCCGATCCCGACCTTTTTGACCATGTCGGCGGGGGCGAGGATGCCGTCCGGGGTGGTCAAATTGCCGACAACGCGCAGGGCCTCGACCTCCGAGGGCTGGCCCTTCTGGGTGTCGAGGTCCACCAGCAGCAGCATGTAGGGCGTGTGCCCTTTGAACGCCGGCTGGATGGCGTGATGCACCTCGTTATAGGAATGCACCGTCCCCTTCGCTTCCACCCGTGTCCAGGTCGCCGCCGCCGCGCCGCACCAGGGGCAGCCCGTGTTCGGCGGGTAGCGCAGCAGCGAACAATCGTCGCATTTCTGCAGATGGAAGTCGTGCGCCGCGCAGTGTTTGAAATAGGTCAGGTTTTCGCCGTCGAGGTCATCGATCGACAGCGCCATGCCCATGTAGTCCGCTTTGATTCCCGGCATTGTCCTGTCCCCCTCAACCGCGCCGCATGACCATGGCAGAGCCGGTGCCCGGCATCGCCCAGCCCAGATTGGCCGTCACTTCCGCGTTCTTCACCTGACGGCAGCCGCCTTCGGAATAATCGTAGGTGTGCTGACGCTTGCCATCCGGCCCGCACGGGCAGGAATCATCCACGTCGTGGCGCAGCTGGCGCACATTCTCGATCACCATGTTCATGCCGTGCGTATAACCCTCGCACAGATGCCCGCCGGAGGTGTTGTTCGGCCGCTTGCCGCCCAGACGGATCGTACCGTCGGAGACATATTGCCCGCCCTCGCCTTTCTTGCAGAAGCCGTAATCTTCCAGCTGCAGCATGGTGGTGAAGGTGAAGGCGTCGTAGGCGCCGGTCAGGTCCACGTCTTCCGGCCCCACGCCGGCATTCGGCCAGAGGATGTTCTTGCCGTAATGCCCGGCGACGGTGGAGATCGGCCCGTGCTGGTAATGCATGTCCATGCGCGGCTTGTTGCAGCGTCCGACGACGCCGCGGATCAGTGCCGGCGTCTGGCGCAGGTCGCGGGCGTGTTCGGCGCGGGTGATGATGAAGCAGGTGGCATTGTCAGTTTCGACGCAGCAATCGAGCAGATGCAGCGGCTTGCAGATGATGCGGCTCGACAGCACCTCGTCCACCGTGAAGCGCTTCTTATAATACGCTTTCGGATTGTTGGACGCGTGCTCGGAATGGATCACCTTCACCATCGCGACCTGTTCCGGCGTGGTGCCGTAGTCGTACATGTGGCGCATGAAGGTCGGGCTGAACATCTGCCCGGCGCTCTGCCAGCCATAGGCGCGGCTATGCAGCTGATCGCCGTTGACGGGCGCCGCGGACCGGGCGCCGGTGCCGCCGATACGCACCTGGGAGAAACCGTTCATGGAGCGGAAGATCGCCACCGTCTTGCACAGCCCGGCCTCGATCACGCCAATGGCAATGCCGACCAGCGCTTCCGTCGAGGAACCGCCGCCGAAGACATCCATGTAGAAATTGAGCCGGATGCCGAGATCACCCGCGATCATCGGGGCGAAGGTGGAATCGCCGCTCTGATAGGATAGCATGCCGTCGATTTCGGTGTTCTTCAGCCCGGCATCCGCCATCGCGGCGCGCACGGCGAAGGTGCCCATGGCGCGGGTGGTTTTGCCGGAGCCGCGGGTGTACGGCGTCTCCCCCACGCCGACGATGGCGTATTTGTCGCGCAGGTATTTGGGTATGGTGGCATCGGTATCCGCTGGTAGCGGCATGGCTTGTTCCCCCTTCTCCGGTTGACCGGTATTCCGGTTAGCAGGTTCGCGCTGTGCGCGGTTCGCGTCAATGCGAAAGCGCGGTCCGTGCTTGCGCGATGGCCCGCTGCACTGCACCATAGGACCATGACCAGACACGACATCATCGTTATCGGCAGCGGCCCCGCCGGCCGGCGTGCCGCCATCCAGGCAGCCAAAGGCGGCATGTCCGTGCTCGTTATCGAGAAGGGCCGCCGTGTCGGCGGGGTCTCGGTCCATACCGGTACCATCCCGTCGAAAACCCTGCGCGAAACCGTATTGAACCTGACCGGCTGGCGGGAACGCGGGTTCTACGGCTCCGCCTATCGGGTCAAGCACGACATCGTCGCCAAGGACCTCATGACCCGGCTGCACATGACGCTCGATCATGAGGTCGATGTGCTCGAACACCAGTTCGCCCGCAATGGCGTCCACACCATGTTCGGCAAGGCGCGTTTCGTGGGGCCGCACGATCTGGAGGTGACGCTCGACAACGGCGATCTGCGGGTGGTCTCCGGCGACAAGATCGTGATCGCCGTCGGCACCCGGCCCTATCGTCCCGCGGATGTGCCTTTCAACGGCACCTCGGTGCTGGACAGTGATGAGATCGTGGAAATCCCCCGCCTGCCCCGCAGCCTCGCGGTGATTGGCGGCGGCGTCATCGGGGTCGAATACGCGACCATCTTCAGCGCGCTGGACGTCTCCGTCACGCTGATCGAATCCCGGCCGCGCTTTCTGGAATTCGTTGATCATGAGCTGATCGAGGATTTCACCCATCAGCTGCGTGATCGCGGCATGGCGATCCGGTTCGGCTCCGCCGTCGCGCGGATCGATTTCCAGCATGACCATCCCGTGACGATTCTGGAGAACGGCCGCACCATCCGCTCCGAAATGATCCTGTATGCCGCCGGGCGGGTTGGCGCCACCGACAGCCTGAATCTGGCCAGCTGCGGTTTGGTGCCCGATGATCGCGGCCGGGTGAAAGTCGATCCCCATACGTTCCAGACCGAGGTCGCGCATATCTATGCCGCCGGCGATGCCATCGGGTTCCCCAGCCTTGCCTCCACCTCGATGGAACAGGGCCGGATCGCGGCCTGCCATGCGCTCGGCCTGCCAATGCCGCCGGCGCCGGAATTCTTCCCCTATGGCATCTACGCGGTCCCGGAAATTTCCACGGTCGGCATGAGTGAGGAAGAGGTCCGGCGCCGCGCCATCCCCTATGAATGCGGCATTGCCCGGTTCCGGGAAACCTCGCGCGGGCACATCATGGGGCTGAACACCGGCATGATGAAGCTGATCTTCTCGCTCAAAACCCGCCGCCTGCTCGGCGCGCATATCGTGGGAGAGGGCGCGACGGAACTGGTCCATATTGGCCAGGCGGTGCTGAACCTGAAGGGTACGCTCGATTACTTCATCGAAAATACCTTCAACTACCCGACCCTGGCGGAGGCGTACAAGATCGCCGCGCTGGATGCCTGGAACCGGATGCCGCCAGGGTAGTCACGCGGCGCAGATCCTGCGCCGTCATGGACTATACCAGGGGACAGAATTTTGCCCCCTCGACGTCGCAAACCCGTCATGCCGACGAAGGTCGGCACCCACGCCTTACGCTGTTGAGACCCCGCAAGGCGTGGATACCGACCTTCGTCGGTATGACGGCCGGAATTGGCGCCGACGGGTCAAATTCAAGGCCCCCTGGCATTACCCCAGCCCGGCCACCGCCGGCATGACGCGCGGCGGCCGCTATCAAACCACGCCTTCGCTCTTCAGCGCCTCAACCCCGGCCGCATCCATCCCGAGCCATTCGCCCAGCACCTCCGCGGTGTTCGCACCCAGCACCGGGGAGTGCTTGATCCGCGCCGGCTTGCCGTCCACCCGCACCGGCCAGGCCGGCATTTTGAACGGCTTGTGCACCGGGTGGATCATGGTCTGCATGATGCCGCGCTCTTCGAACGTGACGTCGTTCTGTAGCTCCATCGTATCCAGCACGGCGCCGGCGGGGATGCCGGCCTCACCGACCGCGGTCATGGCGTCATGCTTGGTGCGGGTCTTGGTCCAGGCGGCGATGATGCCATCGACCTCCGCCTCCCGCGCCACGCGGTCCGCGGGGGTGGCGTAGCGGGCGTCGCCAATCAGGTCCTCCCGGCCCACCAGTTTCAACAGGCGCTCCCAATGTTCGGGATTGGCGCGGCTGGTCATGATGAAGACGTAGTCGTTCGGCCCGCCGGGGGCGCAGGGATACAGGCCCATCGGCGCGTTGTTGATGCCCGGGACCTTCGATCCGCCGCGTTCCGCCGCTTTGCCGGTCAGGCCCTGGGTCGCGAAGTTGATGCGCATATAGTGCATGATCGCGTCCTGCATCGCGACCTGCAGCCGGTGGCCTTCCCCCGTCTCCCGCCGCTTATACAGCGCGCCGAGGATGGAGATCGCCATCAGCATCCCCGTGCCGGTATCGCCCAGCGAGAATCCGGGCCGTGTCGGCGGGCCATCTTTCTCCCCGGTGACGCTGAAGGTGCCGCCGGCAGCCTGCGCGATCATGTCGAAAGCGAGGTTCTTCTCATAGGGGCTGCCTTCGCCGAAGCCCTTCACCTGGGCATAGATGATGCCGGGATTGATCGCCTTGACCACATCATAGCCCAGCCCCAGCCGCTCGATCGCGCCGGGGGCGAAGTTCTCGATCACCACATCCGCCTGGCGGATCATGTCCTTGACCAGATCGAGGCCCTTGGGCGACTTCAGATTGACCGTGACCGAGCGCTTATTGGCGTTGAACACATGGAAATAATAGGGATCGTTGTCCGGCTGCCCCGGGCGCAGGCGGCGGCCGGGATCGCCCATCTTCGGGTTCTCGATCTTGACCACATCGGCGCCGAGCCAGGCCAGGGCTTCGGTGCAGGACGGCCCGGCCTCGAACTGCGTGAGGTCGACGATTTTGACGCCGGCGAGGAATTTGACCTCTTCTGTGTTCTCGGACATGGCGCTTTGGCTCCCAGCTGTTTGATGCGGGAATGGTGGCATAAATGCAGTGCCTGGCCAAATGCCGGCACGCCATGCGGTGGGCGCAATGCTTGGAGCGGTGACGTATCGGGAATTCATGCTCTAAGATGGGCCTAACGCGATGAGGATTCCCTGATGACCCCCGCCAAACTGGCCAAACTCTTCTCCGGCCATGTCCATTACGCCTGGGTCGTCCTGGCCGTCGTGTTCGTGTCGATGCTCGCCGGTGTGGGCGTGCGGGCCGCGCCGGGCGTCATCATCCTGCCGCTGAAGCAGGCCTTCGGCTGGGATGTCAGCACCATCTCGGGTGCGATCTCGGTCAACATCATGCTGATGGGCATCTGCGCGCCCTTCGTCACCGGGCTGATGCAGGCCATCGGGCTGAAGCGCACCATGCTCGGCTGCCTGTTTCTGTTGATGGCCGCGACCGGCCTGTCCTCCTTCATGACCGAAGTCTGGCAGCTCTACATCACCTGGGGCCTCATGGTCGGCATTGGCGCCGGCGCGGGCGCGGTCGGGCTGGCCGGGGCGGTAGCCAATCGCTGGTTCGTCAAGCGCAATGGCTTCGCCACCGGGCTGCTGTTCGCCGCCAATGCCGCGGGTCAGCTGATCTTCCTGCCGCTGCTGGCGATGCTGGCCGATAAATACGGCTGGCGCGGGGTCTCGATCGGGGTGACCGTGGTCATCGCGGCGGTGCTGCCCATCGTGGCCTGGCTGCTGCCGGAAACCCCGGCCTCGATCGGGATGGCGCCCTATGGCGCGACCCGGGTGGAGGCGGATTCGACCCATATGTCCCCGGGCGCAGGCATGTTCTCGGTCGCCTTCCGGGCGCTGCGGCGGGCCTCGGGTTCGGCTGATTTCTGGCTGCTGTGCCTGACCTTCGGGATCTGCGGTCTGTCGACCAACGGGCTGATCAACACGCATCTGATCGCCTATTGCGCCGATTTCGGCATCCCGACGGTGACCGGGGCCTCGATCCTCGCGGTCGTCGGCGCGTTCAGCCTGGTGGGTTCGGCCTGCTCCGGCTGGTTGTGCGACCGCTACAGCCCGCGGGTGCTGCTGTTCTGGTATTACGGGCTGCGCGGCCTGTCGCTGATGGTGATCCCCTTCACCCCCTTCGATGACGTGAGCCTGGGCATCTTCGCGGTGTTCTACGGCCTCGACTGGGTCGCCACCGGCCCCGCGACCTTCGCCTTGACCAATGAGGTCTTCGGCCGCCGTGACGCCCCCGTCATCGTGTCCTGGATCTTCACCGCGCATCAGGTCGGTGGGGCGATCGCGGCCTTCGGCGCCGGCGCGGTGCGCAGCGTCTCGGGCAGCTATCTGCTGGCGTTCCTGGCCAGCGGGGTCGCATGTATGCTGGCCTCGATGCTGGTGCTGCGGATTACGCCGCGCGGCGCCGTGGCACCGGCCGCCGCGGAATAGGCCGTTTGTGGCCGTAAGCCGCGGCACGGTCATATCGGCTGCCGCGGCCGGGGATCCGCTGCGGTCCCGGTCAGTGGGCTTATCCCCATAAGCGCTGGCATAAGCGAGGACAGCCCCCCTTCCTCGTCATCCCCGGGCTTGTCCCGGGGACCAATCGCGGCACGCGCGGAAACCTTGGTCCCCGGGACGAGCCCGGGGATGACGGTTTTTGCTGCCATCCCTCACTCCGTTAGCGCGCATTGGGCTTGTCCCGACGGGCGCTACCATAAGCGGCGACGGCCTCTCTTCCTCGTCATCCCCGGGCTTGTCCCGGGGACCAATCGCGGCACGCGCGGAAACCTTGGTCCCCGGGACGAGCCCGGGGATGACGGTTTTTGCTG
>CAIUPC010000244.1 GCA_903900905.1 uncultured Acetobacteraceae bacterium | reverse complement strand
GGGACAAGCCCGGGGATGACGTTTGTTGGAGCCCAAGCCCGGCCAGGCAAAGGTATCGCGGCCATATGCGATACCCCTGGGGTCAGGTCGGTTTCTGGTTTGCTTTAAGCGACTCCGATGGTAGCCTCTGGGTTGTTAACCGGGGAGCGCACGATCATGGCGATCAACGCATTGCCCGCCGTGCCACCGTCGGAGGCACGGCCTGGCACAGGCCTCGTCGAATATGCCGCCGTGGTATTGGCGCGTGACGTGCTTGCTTTCGGCGGGGTGTACAAGTCAGGCACCGCCGGGGTGATCGCCCATAAGCATACGGACGGCATCGGCTACGAAGTGGAAGTTGAAACGCCCCGTTTCGCGGTGCTGACGCTGATGGCGCGAGACCTGATCGCCGTATGATGTGGCTGGTCGACCCGCGTAAGATAACCGATTACCTGCTCAGCGCTTCCTCCCCGACCGGGGCTCCGAAGAATCGGTTTTTCCGGTCCGTCGGGTTCGAACCCGCGGCTTGGTTCGTGCTACGGGATGCGCTGGCCCGCCATCCCATCACCGCCGAGCTCGCATTCATCGACCCCAGTAGCCCCTATGGCGAAAAGCGGGTCTACCAATGCAATATCACCAGCCCAAACGGAAAAAACCCCTGTATCCGGACCGTCTGGCAACGCGCGGGTTCGGATTTCCCGCTGCTGACCGCCTATCCGTTCATGTAATTGCGTGGCCAGAGCGTTCTTCCTTTCCCGACTCCGAACCGGGGCGGCATTGTCGGTCGGCATTTGTCAGAATAGTGCCCTCGGGAGGCCGCCGCGATGAACGACCAGCTTTTTGGCATGACCCAGGAGCGCCGGGAATTCCGGCCCATCCACATCTCCGGCTTCGCGCGGGAGGCGAATGATTTCTACCCGACCCCGGATTGGGTGACGCAAACCCTGCTGAACCATGTCCGCCTGCGCGGCCCGGTCTGGGAGCCCTGCTGCGGCGACGGCGCGATCGCCAAGGTGATCGAACGCCAGGGCCTGGCCGTGCACGCCACCGATCTGGCGGATCGCGGCTATGGCCAGGGTGGGGTCGATTTTCTGGCCACCGCGCACGTGCCCGCCGGCTGCCAGGCGATCGTGACCAACCCGCCATATGGCGATGGCGGCGCCGAACGCGGCGGGCCGGCATCGTCCCGCATGTTGCTGTCCTTCGTGAAGCACGCCATCGGCCTGACCGAGCAATGCGACGGCCAGCTGGCGCTGCTGGTGCGCTTTACCTGGATGGCCGGGAAGCGCGCGTCATCGCTCATGTCGGCCGGGCCGCTCGACCGGGTGATCGTGCTGACCAAACGCATCCGCTGGTTCGACATGGGCGATGCGACCAAGCAGGGCCAGCATCACCATGCCTGGCTGTTCTTCGATGCCCAGCGCGATCGCGCGCAGCCGCCCGCGATCGTGTTTGGCTGATACGCCTTACCAGCTGACCGGTTCGCGGGTGACGTGAACCGTGCCATTGCCGGTCAGCCGCACCACGTTCACCGTCTTCGCCAGATCCGGCGAGCCCGAGTAATAGGCCGGCACAATCCCCGGCCCCACCTGCGCCGGGCGGTTCCAGTGGCCCAGCGCCAGATAATCGGCGCCGGTCGCGGAGATCTCCGCATCGCTGATCAGCCAGGACGGGCGCAGCGGGATGGCGCCGTCTTCCTCATAATGGCCATGCGCCAGCGCCACCTGCCAGCGGGAGCTGCGCGGCCGGGGCGAACGCAGTGGCACCATGTTGCTGTAATCGACATGCGGGTGACCCCAGAACTCCAGGTCATGCTCCGCGAAATGCACCGCCTGCTCATGGGTCACGCCGATGATATGGACGTTCGACAGATCGCGCATGCCGCCGCGCAGATAGACCGAGTCCGGGGTCACGGGATCATGATTGCCCGGCAGGATCACCACGTGCCGGCCGGCATCGGCCAATAGCTCCACCGTGCGCGACACGATGGAGGGCGGCTGGCGGTTGTTGTCGAAGATATCGCCGACGAGCACGACATAAGTCGCGTTATGGGCCTTGCCGGCCTCCAGGACGATCCGCAGCCCGGTGGTGCCGTCGTCGCCATAGGTGATGTCGGCGGGGTCGCTGTCGACGTGCAGGTCAGAGCTATGCACGAGCACGATGTCGGAGGCATTGGTCACGGGCGGTTTCCAGGGCAAATGAGGGCGGAAACAAAGCCCGGCGAGGTGCATGCGTCAAGTCGCGCGCGCCAGTGGCCGTAAAGCCGCCTATCCGCTAGTCTGTTCACCGAGGATAACCCAGGAGAGATAACCCCATGATCGACCTGCATTACTGGCCGACACCCAACGGCAAGAAGGTGACCATCCTGCTGGAAGAAGCGGGCATCCCCTACAATGTCATCGAGTGCAATATCGGCCGCGGTGACCAGTTCACCCCCGAATTCCTGAAGATGAACCCCAACCACCGCATGCCGGTGATGGTCGACCACACCCCGGCCGATGGCGGCGAAGCCCTGGCGATCTTCGAATCCGGCGCGATCATGCTCTATCTGGCGGAGAAAGTCGGGCGCTTCTATCCGCAGGACCTGCGCGGCAAGCACGCGGTGCAGG
The DNA here is from genome assembly GCA_903900905.1 of uncultured Acetobacteraceae bacterium. Lineage (GTDB taxonomy): Bacteria > Pseudomonadota > Alphaproteobacteria > Acetobacterales > Acetobacteraceae > Rhodopila. The sequence continues at coordinate 17,285 of CAIUPC010000244.1, read as the reverse complement.
AATGGCTGATCTGGCAGATGGCCAATCAAGGCCCCAAAAGCGGCGAATGCGGGCATTTCCGCCGCCTCGGCGACACCAAGGGCGATCAATCCTATGCCGTCAACCGCTTCACCGATGAAGTGAACCGCATCTACGGCGTGCTGAACAACCGCCTCTACAAGAACCGCTATCTGGCCGGGGACCAGTACACGATCGCCGACATGATCTGCTATCCCTGGACCGTGAACTGGAAGGCGCAGGGCCAGGACATCGAGGAATTCCCCTACTTCAAGCGCTGGCACGAAGAACTCGCCGCCCGCCCGGGCGTGCAGCGCGGCATGGCCGTCGGTTCGCATTTCGCCAACGATCAGTCGAAGCTAACGCCGGAGGAGCAGGAGCGCCGCGCCAGGATGCTCTACAACCAGCGCGCCCGGCCGGTGGTGGCCGACGCCTGACACATCCATCATCCCCCCACCCGTCATCCCCGGGCTTGTCCCGGGGACCATTTCCACCACACCGCCGCGATTGCTCCCCGGGACAAGCCCGGGGATGACGTGGCGACCGAACAGGACCCGTCCCATGGCCGAAATCGAATGCTTCTTCGACCTGTCCAGCCCCTGGACCTATTTCGCCTTCCACAGCCTCCGTCAGCTCGAATCCGAGATCGGCGTGACCATCGCCTGGCGCCCCATCCTGGTGGGCGGCGTGTTCAACGCCGTGAACCCCTCGGTGCATAACCCCAACGTCAAGCCGGTTCCGGCCAAAGCGGCCCAAAGCAAGAAGGACCAGCAGGATTGGGCCCGCTTCCTGGGCATTAACATGCACTACCGCCCGACCGTGTTCCCGGTAAACAGCGTCAAGGCGATGCGCGGCTGCTTCGCAGTGGACGCCATGGGCAAGCTGGTGCCGTATATGACCGCGACCTTCGCCGCCTATTGGTGCGATGACAAAGACATCTCCCAGGTCCCCGTCCTCACCGAAATCTGCGAGCAGATCGGCGTCGATCCCGCCGCCTTCTTCGCCGGTATCGAGCTGCAGGCGAACAAGGACCTGCTGCGCAACACCACGCAGGAGCTGATCGATCGTGGCGGCTACGGCTCGCCCACCATGTTCGTTGGTGGCAACGACATGTATTTCGGCAATGATCGCATGCCTTTGATCCGCGACGCGGTGCTGCGCCGCCGCGCGGCATGAGCCTCATCCTCATCGCGGTCGATGACCGCGGGGAGGCCGGGACCGTCGCGCGCATCACCGTCAACAACGCCGAACAGCGCAATGCGCTCGGCAATGCGGGCAAGCGCGAACTGGCGGAGGCGTTTGAACACGTCTCCGCCGAACCGCGGCTGCGGGTGGTGGTGCTGACCGGGGCAGGGGAGCGGTCGTTTATCGGCGGCGCCAATGTCACGGAAATGGCGACCTTCACTCATGGGCACGCGAATGAAGGCCCGGCGCTGACGCACCGCGTCTGCGAGGCCATCCGCCGCGCCCCGGTGCCGGTGATCGCCCGCGTCAACGGCTATTGCTTCGGCGCCGGCCTGGAAATTGCCGCCGCTTGCGATATGCGCGCGACCGTGGATACGGCGCGGTTTGGGATGCCGGAGGTCCTGTTCGGCCTACCCTCCGGCATGGAGGCCTGCCTGCTGCCGCAGTTGATTGGCTGGGGCAAGACGCGCGAGCTGGTTTACACCGGCCGGCACATCGACGCGAAAGAAGCGGCGGACTGCCATCTGGTCGAACGCATCACGACCCCCGATGGCCTGGATGCGGCGATCGAGGATTGGGTGTCCGCGATCCTCTCCGCCGGCCCGCTGGCGATCCGCGCCCAGAAAGAGCTGATCCGCGATTGGGAGCGGATGTCGATCGCGGACGCGGTGCAGCAGGGCATCCGTGCGGTCGCGGCGGCGCATGGGACGGCCGAGACGAAGCGGCTGATGGGCGCGTTTGTCGCAAAACGGGCGGCGAAGGCGGCCCGGAAAAGCTGAGATGCGCTCCTAACCGGTTTCAGCCGCGTGCAAAGCCTGAGCGATGACGGGGGCGGCGGCGGCGGACATGCCCTTGCCGTCATGGCCGACATCCGGAACGTCGATCACCCGCCAGCGGCAGATGCGGCCGTTGGCGGCCGCTAACGCATGGCCCATGCGGACGTAGTTATGCGCCCGCTCGTAGCGGGTCATGCCCTGGCGGTTTGATCGCGGGCCCTTTGGGAAGAACTTGCCGGTGGTCTTGATGTCATGGGTGCCGGCCATGACGGTGATCGGGAAATCCAGCAGGTCGAGCAGCGTCTGTGGCGTCAGCTCCGTCTCGCCGAGGCCGAAGGGCCAGGGGATCTCCAGGTCCGGCATCGCATAGGTGCCGGCATTGGCGCTGACGGCGACCGCGACCCGGCCGCGATAGCCGAATGACAACATCCGATGCACGAATTGCCCGCCGGCGGAATGGCCGAACACGCCATAGGCCTGGCGTTGGGTAACGCCCTGGGCTTGCAGCGCGTCGAACAGGCGCTCGTCGATGCCGAAGGTCCATTGCGCCTTCGGGTTGGGGGTGCCGTCCTTGGTGTGCAGGTTGCCAAAATTGTACCAGAGATATTCGGGGAAGGTTTCCTCGGGGAATTCGATGGAAATCGCCAGGACGCCGGCGTCATCGACATGGTTCAACCAGTAGTCGCGATAGGCTTCCCCGTTCCGGGCGACACCGTGGTGAACCAACAGGACAGGGGTCGCCGGCGTGTAGATACGCGGGCGGGCGCTGTGCAGAATCAGCCGGCGATCCGGGAAGGCGGGATCGAAATAGGGGATGCTGTGCGGGCCTGGGGTGACGCAGAGGGAAGTGAGGTCAGTCATTCAACGTCCGGGCTGATGAAAGCATCGCATCTACGTCATTAATAATGCGGTACGGAACGTGTCAACGATTTTGATTCAGCCGGTTGATACCAGACGCCGTCGAAATTGCCTCTCCCCCTCCCCTTGAGGGAGGGGGTCGGGGGGAGGGGTGCCACCCCGAAAACTGTGCCTTTTCACCCCTCCCCTAAGCCCCCTCCCTCAAGGGGAGGGGGAGACACCATGGGTTAACATCCAGGGGGGCTGGTATGAGATATTTAAGTCTCGCTCAGTCCCCATGCGGCCTCCCTCTTCCGATCCGATCGCTTTTCCGGCTGTACGAAGGGCGCAGTGCCGGGGCGGATGGAGCATGCTGGCCGTTATCGGGTAACAGTCATCACCCTCGGGCCCGGCCCGGGGATGACGAGAAGGAATCACGCGTGTCGGGCCTGATCAAACGCAGCTTCTCGCTCGCCGGCCACCGCACGAGCGTGGCGCTGGAGGCGGAGTTCTGGGACACGCTGGCGGGCATCGCCGCGCGGGAGGGGCAAACCCTGTCCGCGCTGGTTGCCGCCACCGATGCCGCGCGGGCGGCAGAGCGGCCGCTGGCCTCGGCGTTGCGGGTGCTGGCGCTGCTGGACGTAAAAAAAACGCCCTGAGCGGCATTTTTTTCAGCCGCGTTAACCCTTTGGTAAGAACACGGTCGCATTCTCCGAGTCGCCGCAAAACCGCCGCGTGAAGGGAACCGGAGCATGACCCCGTCCATCGACCCATCCGCTCAGATCCATCAGGCTCAGCCGATAAGTCCGCTGATACTCTCCGACCGCCTGATTGCCCTGGCGCAGGATGCTGACAAAGCCGGGCTTACCGGCACCGCGTCACGGCTGGTGACGCTGGCCTGCGCGGTTTTCGACGAATCAGCGCGCCGGCCGCATTAACAATGATGCGTTGTGGGAGCAGCAGGCGGAGTGGTGGGCGCGACAGGGATTGAACCTGTGACCCCCTCCGTGTCAGGGAGGTGCTCTCCCGCTGAGCTACGCGCCCTCCGGCCTCGGGAGGCAGGCTTCTAGCCCTACATGCCGGGGGTGCGCAAGATCGGAAATGAACAGCGTGATCGTCTGATGACACGCGGCGCGTGGAGGGCTTGAATAGGGCGATGGATGCGATTGTTTCCCCCCTTCTTCCCGCGGCCGCCGATAGTGTTCTGGTGACCCACCCGGCGCGTCAGACGACGCCGGTTATCTTTGCCTCGCCGCATTCGGGGCGGGCCTATTCGGCGGCATTCCTGGCTGCGTCCCGCCTTGATCCGCTGGGGCTGCGGCGCAGTGAGGACAGCTTCGTTGACGATCTCTATGCCGCCGCCCCGGATTTCGGCGCGCCGCTGGTGGCCGCGACCTTCCCGCGCGCGTTCTGCGATGCGAATCGGGAGCCCTGGGAACTCGACCCGGCCATGTTTTCTGAGGCGCTGCCGCCTTGGGTGAACGCGACCAGCCCCCGGGTCGCGGCGGGTCTGGGCACCATCGCCCGCATCGTCGCCTCGGGCGAGCCGATCTACCGGGGGAAATTGCGGTTTGAGGAGGCGGAGGCGCGGGTGGCGGGGTTCTGGCAGCCCTACCATGACGCGCTGATCGCGCTGATTGGTGGCACCCAGGCGCTGTTCGGCACCTGTCTGGTGATTGATTGCCACTCCATGCCCTCACCAGGTCCGGCCGCGGGCGTCAGCGGGCCGCGCAATCCATTCAAGCAGGCGGATTTCGTGCTCGGTGATGCGCATGGCACCGCGTGCAGCGGGCGGGTGACCCGATTCGTGGAGCGGGCGCTGACCGACCTTGGCTTTACGGTGCGCCGCAACGACCCTTATGCCGGCGGCTATATCACCCGCCATTACGGCCGCCCGCGCGCCCGGGTGCATGTGTTGCAGATCGAGGTGGCGCGCGATCTGTATATGGACGAGGCCCGCATCGAACGCCTGCCGCGTTTTGATACCCTGCGGCGGGATATGACGACGTTGATCGAGGCTCTGGCCGCCGAGGCGTTCCACCTGATCGACGAATGACGCCCGGTTGCGGGGCGGGGAAGAACCCCGCCCCACCGCCCGTCAGGACATCGAGGAGTTGAACGCGCCGCCATCAAGCAGCAGGTTCTGCCCGACGATGAAGCTGATATTGGCCGAACACAGGAAGGCGCAGGCATCGCCGAACTCGGCGGGGTCGCCCACGCGCCCGGCCGGGGAGCCCTTGGCGCGTTCCTGCACCAGCTCATCGACCGGGCGGTTGGACGCACGCGCCGCTTCCTGGAAGCCGCCACGCAGGCGGTCGGTCAGGAACGGGCCCGGCAGGATGTTGTTGATGACGACGTTGTGCTTGGCGACCTGACGCGCCAGGCCAGCCACGAACCCGGTCAGACCGGCCCGCGCGCCATTGGACATGCCCAGCTCCGGAATCGGCGACTTCACCGAGCCGGAGGTAATGTTCACAATCCGCCCGAACTTGCGCGCGATCATCCCATCCACCACCGATTTGATCAGGAAGATCGGCGTCAGCATGTTGGCGTCCACCGCCTTGATCCACATGTCGCGATCCCAGTCGCGGAAATCGCCGCGCGGCGGGCCGCCGGCGTTGTTGATCAGGATATCCGGCTCCGGACAGGCGGCGAGGGCGGCGGCGCGGCCTTCCTCGGTGGTGATGTCGCCGGCAACCGCGATCACATTGGCGCCGGTCATGGCGCGGATTTCCGCCGCGGTGGCTTCAAGCTCCGACGCGGTGCGGGCGGTGATGACGAGATCGACGCCTTCGCGTGCGAGCGCGATCGCGCAGGCGCGGCCGAGGCCCTTACTGGCGGCGCAGACGATGGCCTTCTTGCCTTTGAGACCGAGATCCATGGTGGTTTCCTCCTGTTGAATGGCTGACGCATAGAGGGCGAAGAATGCCCTTTCCCGCAAGCAGGGGGAATACCGGGTTTGGACCGTTGATCTTACGATCGGTAGGCCGGGAGCGGATTATACCTGATGCCGTTGATGTTGATCCTCTGGCAGCGGTCCAATCCCGTCATGCCGACGCAGGTCGGCATCCACGCCGTTGCTGTGTTCAACACTAGAAAGGCGTGGATGCTGACCTCCGTCAGCATGACGAGGTGATAGGCGTCGGTACGTCAACCTTTACGCCGGCTGGCATTACATCGCCGTGGGATCGTCGCCGATACGCGCCTCCAGCGCTTTGATTGTGGCCTTCAACGCGGCCTCGTCCATTTTCGACGGGTCCATGGCGGCGTTGTAGACAAGGGTGGGGACGGCGGGCGGCTTCTCACGGTGCCTGGGCTGTTGGCGGGGTTGCAGCGCGCCGCCCGTCACAGGCTGGGCCGGGACCTGATTTCCCGGCTGCGGCACGAGGGCGTCTGCCCCGCGCTTTTGTGCCCGGGCCAGAGCGCGCGTCGTGGTGTTGATGGTGTTCGTCAGCTGACTATGGGCCCGATACATCTGGGATTGTCGGACCGGGTCCCGCTCGGCCATCGCCCGATCAAGACAATCGAGCGCGGCGTAGTTCGCGGCGACGAGTTGGGCGGCCAGCATCTGCTCAAGCGGATCACGCGGGCCAAAGGCGGCGAGGGCGGCGGCGGCGGCACTGTAACGCTCGTTGTATTCGGCCTCTGTCTCATTGGGCTTCGCACGCGCGGTATCCATGACGGTGCGGAGGAGATGGCGCGTGAAGGAGGAATCGAGGTCGAGGGTCGTGACAGAGCGGGGTTTGCGGGGCGTGAATTGCATGGGAACGACGCTCCTTGAGAAAGTAAACATCCCTAATAGCGGTCTGTTTTAGGAAAATTGTCAAGAGTATACTGGGGGCAGCGAGAGAATCCGTTGGCACCGCGCCGCGCGGCCAGGCTGCGCGGCGGGATAACCCATCCGGCAATGGCTGGTTAAGTAGTTTCCGACAGGTTTCGGCCATTGGCGCGCATGCTACCGCAGAGTTTGGTGACGCCAAATGATGCGCCCGCCGTGTCGTGCGGGCGGCGCCAGGCCGGTCTGTCTACCCTTCCGCCCTATCACAAGGAAACTGCCATGCGCCGCTATCCGATGTTTCGTCCGGCGCTCACGGTGGCGCTCGCTCTGGTCATCATTGTCGAGAGCGGCCTGACGGGCCTCGGTGCCGCCCGGGCCCAGACCGTTGGCAATACAATCGTGGATCCACCGTCGCGTGTCGGCCGGATGTCCCGCCTTCTGGGCACGGTGTCCTTCCGTGCGGCGGGTGAGACCGATTGGCACCAGGCAGCGATGAACTATCCGGTCACCTCCGGCGATGCATTCTGGACGGAGCCGAGTTCGGCGGCGGAAATCGATATGGGCCAGGCGCATCTCGCGCTCGACCAATCGACCGAATTCGACATCGGCGTGCTGGACGAGCGCAGCCTGCAGGCACCGCAGCCGCAGGGCGCGATGTTCCTGCGGGTACGGGCGATGGCGGCTGACGATGTCTACCGCATCGCGACGCCGCGCGGCGCGGTCGTGATCGTCGCGCCAGGTGCTTATGAGATCGTCGCCGGTGACGCCGAACATGCGACGACCGTGACGGTCGTGGTTGGCGCGGCCCGCATCGACAGCACCAACGCGTCGCTGACGCTGGCGGCCGGACAGACCGGGCGGATCGACGGCGCCAGCAGTTTCGCGGTGAGCGTGGTTCCGGCGAAGACGGACGCCTTCCTGGCCGCGCGCCTGGCCGATGAGCGCCGGGTGGCCCGCCCGGTCCTGGCCTCGCGCGTGGCGCCCCCCGCGGTGGTGGCGGCAATGACCGGAGGGGATGAACTCCGGGTGGTTGGCGACTGGGCTGATAGCCCGCGCTATGGCGCGATCTGGTATCCGCCGGTGGAAAAGACCTGGGTTCCCTATCGCAATGGGCATTGGGGCTATGTGGCACCCTGGGGTTGGACCTGGATCGACGATGCCTCCTGGGGTTTCGCCCCGTCGCATTATGGCCGCTGGGTGCAGGACGGACCGCGCTGGGGCTGGATCCCGGCTGAACGTGGGGGCCGGGAGCGCCAACGCGAGGCCCCGGTTTATGCCCCTGCGCTCGTGAGTTTCATCAGTATCGGTATTGGCGTATCCGTTGCCGCGGGCTCCGACCGGAGGCTCGGTGAGGGCCGTGGCTCGGTCGGTTGGGTGCCGCTGGGCCCGCGTGAGGCCTATGTGCCGCCCTACCGGACCAGCGACCGCTATGTTAAGGCGGTTAACCTCGGCAATGTCACCAATGTGACGACGAACAATACCGTCACCAATGTTAATAATGTTACGACGATCACCAATCTGGTGAACCGCGATGCCGCGACGGTGGTGCCGGTGACCGCGATGACGGGATCTCAGCCGGTGGCGGCGCGCGTCGAAGCCGTCACGCCGAAAGCGCTGGCGGAAGCGCGCAGCGAACGCGCCACGGCGGTGCGGCCAACGATTGGCACATCCGGTGTCACCCCGGTGGTGGCGAAATCCCTGCAACTCGCCCCCCCGGCGACCCCAGTACCTGTGCTGCCGCCAGCACCCGGCCCGGTCATTGCGCCAGTGGCCACCGCGCCGGCCGCGACGGTGCAGAGCCCGGTGGTGAAGCGCCTCGATCCCGCCCCCGGCGCGGCGGCGGTGCGGCCAGAGCCGGTTGCCGCGGTGCCGGTGGCCGTCGCGTTGCCGTCGCTGCGTGCCCCGGCGTCCGTCGCGCCGGCGCATCCGCAGGCCGGCGGTACAGCCGCTGGTGCCTCGCCCGCCGCCCTTCCGGCTGGTCCGGTCGTGGTCTCGCCACAGGATCCGGTGAAGCCGGTAAGCCCGGTGCCCGCTGTGCAGGCGGCCCCCGCTGTGGTGGTCAAACCTGTTGAACCGGCGAGGGTGGCCCCTCCACCGGCACCCGCTTTGGCGGTGCCCCCCGCTGTGGTGGTCAAACCTGCTGAACCGGCGAGGGCTGCCTCTTCACCGGCACCCGCTATGGCGGTGCCTCCCGCGCCGGTGGTCAAACCTGCTGAGCCGCCCAGGGCTGCCGCTCCGCCGGCACCCGCTTTGGCGGTGCCCCCCGGGCCGGTGGGCAAACCTGCTGATCCGGCCAGGCCGCCCCCTCCGCCGGCGCCGGCTTTGGCGGTGCCCCCCGGGCCGGTGGTCAAACCTGTTGAGCCGCCCAGGGCTGCCGCTCCGCCGGCACCCGCTTTGGCGGTGCCTCCCGGGCCGTTGGTCAAACCGGCTGAACCGGCCCGGCCGGCCCCTCGGCCGGCACCCGCTTTGGCGGTGCCCCCCGCTGTGGTGGTCAAACCTGCTGAGGCGCCGAGGGCGTCGCCTCCGCCGGCACCCGCATTGGCGGTGCCTCCCGCGCCATTGGTCAAACCTGCTGAAGCGCCGCGAGTGGCTCCTCCGGCGCCGCCCGCGCCAATCGCCGTGGTCCCGCCGGCGTCTGTGGTCAAACCTGTTGAACCGGCTAAACCGACACCTCCGCACGCTTCAGGCAAACCGGTCGAAGGCCAGTAATTACCGGGACTCGCGCCAGTGTATCAGAATGGTGGATATTGCAACGAACGCCAGCCTTTATAATGCCAGCCTGTACACCGGATGATGGGCTGTCCATCGTTACCCGTCATACCGACGCAGGTCGGTATCCACGCCTTTCTTATGATTGGTGCAGCAAAGGCGTGGATGCCGACCTGCGTCGGCATGACGGAGTTAGGGCACCGTCAGTGAGTCAATGTCACTTCGGTCTTATATAATACCAGTACGATTAATGATTGACGTACGTGGATCAATAACATCGTCATGGTCCGCCCACGGGTCCGGCCGATGGCCGGCCCGAGGACAGGCTCCGGCGGACCACCCATGACTTTGTTGCTCTGATCTAGAAAGTCATGGGTGGCGGGCCTCCGCCCGCCATGACGTTAGGGTGCGGCCAGTACGTCAACGTCAAGGAGGATTGGTACAAGTGCGCCGTTCGGAAAATATTTTTAATTCAATATAACATTAAGAATGGTTAAACCCGATTCAAGGCCCCGCCTTCGCTCATCGAGGCTCTCACCGTTCCGGCAAGCGACGTTCAACTGTCCTCCGTCCGCCCCCGCAACCGCCGTCCCAGCGACAGTTCCGTGACGATCCCATGCAGGGTGCGCAATTCCTGAGTCGTGACCTCCCCGCGCTGGAATAAATGCTGGATGTTGCGCACCATGCCAGGGCGCTTGGGCAGGTTACGCAAGAAACCGCTGGCATCCAGTTCGGCCACCAGATGCGTCAGGAAATTGTCCAGCTCACCTTTGGTCGCGACGCCCGTCTCATTGGTCATCAGCGTGTGTGGTGTGGTGGCGTCATCGGCCATCCACCATTCATACGCCATCACCAGCACCGCCTGGGCGAGGTTCAATGACATGAATTCCGGGTTCAGCGGGTAGCGGATCAGCGCATCGGCCTGTGCCATGTCGTCATTATCCAGGCCCGCGCGCTCCGGCCCGAACAGCAGGCCGACCCGCAGGTCGCGGGCGCAGATCTCGCGCATTTCCGCCGCCGCGCCGCGGGCGGTCATGACGGGTTTGACGATATGGCGCGGGCGCGGGCAGGTGGCGAAGACATGGTGCAGGTCGGCCACCGCCTCCGCCACCGTCGCATGCACCGTCGCCGCGTCCAGCAGCCGATCGGCGCCGGAGGCGGTGCGCCAGGCGCGCTCCTGCGGCCAGCCGTCGCGCGGGGCGACGAGGCGCAGGTGGAACAATCCGCCATTGGCCATGGCGCGGGCGCAGGCGCCGATATTATCGGCCAGTTGCGGCCGCACCAGGATCACCACCGGCGTATTGCCGACCGGCTTCAGATCGGCGCCGCCGTCGCGTCCGGTCATGTGGGGAATGCCATTATTTGCCGAACCAGGATTTGTAGATCGATTTCAGCCAGGCCTTGAAGCCGGGGTCGGAGGCCGCCTGCGCCTTGACCTTATCGACCTCCTGGCGGACCTGCGCCTGCGTCGCCGGGTCGAGGTTGTTGTAGATCTGGCGCGCCTGATCTTTGGTGACCGGTGGGGTCGCGGGGACGCCCGGCGGCAAAGATTGCGCCAGCACGGGCGCGGCCAGGGTGGTCAGCAGGCAGGCAATCCAGACTTGGCGCATCGATCCGTTCCTTTAACCGGCCCGCCGCCAGGTGGTGCCGCCGGCGCCATCCTCCAACAGAATGCCCTTCGCCGCCAGTTCAGCCCGAATGGCGTCGGCGCGGGCGAAGTCGCGGGACTTGCGGGCAGCCAGGCGTTCGGCGATCGCGGTCTCGATATCCGCACCATCATCGGCGCCGCCGCGGAACCAGGCCTCGGGCGAGAGTTGCAGCACGCCGAGGACATCGCCGGCAGCGCGCAGGCCGCGCGCGGCATCCAGATCGCCGGCAAAGGCGGTATCGGCCAAAGCATGCATCGCCGACAGCGCCATCGGCGTGTTCAGATCGTCGCAGAGCGCATCCCGCACCGATTCCGGCAGATCACCGGGGCCAAGATCGGGGAACCGCTCCAGCGCGCGATAGAACCGGTCGAGCTCCTTTTTCGCCTCGGCCAAAGCGGCGTCGGAGAAATCCAGCACCGCGCGGTAATGCGCGCGCAGCAGCAGCAGGCGCACGGCTTCCCCCGGCGCTTTGGCCAGGACCTGCCGAATGGTGAAGAAGTTGCCGAGGCTTTTCGACATCTTCTCCCCGTTCACCAGCAGCATGCCGTTATGCATCCAGTACTGGGCGAAATGGCTGCCGGGGAAGGCGCAGGTGCTTTGCGCTATTTCGTTTTCATGATGCGGGAAAATCAGGTCCGACCCGCCGCCATGGATGTCGAAGCTCTCACCCAGATAGCGCCAGGACATGGCCGAGCACTCGATATGCCAGCCCGGCCGGCCGCGGCCCCAGGGACTGTCCCAGCCCGGCAGATCGGGGGTAGAGGGCTTCCACAACACGAAATCGCCGGGATCGCGCTTATAGGGCGCCACATCGACGCGCGCACCGGCGAGCAGCTCGTCATGGCTATGGCCCGACAGGTGCCCGTAATGCGGGTCGGTGTTGACCGCGAACAGCACATGGCCTTCGGCCGCGTAGGCATGGCCGCGGGCGATCAGGCGCTCGATGATCTCGATCATTTCGGGGATGTGGCCCGTGGCGCGGGGCTCCACGTCGGGGGGAAGCGCGTTCAGGGCGGCGATATCGGTATGGAAATCGGCCGTTGTGCGGGCGGTGATGACGTTGATGGGTTCGCCCGATTCCTTGGAGCGTGCGTTGATCTTGTCGTCCACGTCGGTGATGTTGCGGGCGTAGGTGACGCGCGGATAGAGCCTGCGCAACAGCCGCGCCAGCACGTCGAAGACCACGATCGGGCGCGCATTGCCGAGATGGGCGAGGTCATAGACCGTCGGGCCGCAGACGTAGACGCGCACATGCTGGGGGTCGAGCGGCGAGAACCGCTCCTTCCGGCGGGTCAGGCTGTTGTGCAGATGCATCTCGGTCATAGCGGCGGCGTCCGTTGGGGTGGGGACGCTTTGTCGGGCATATGGGGCTGGGAATCAACGCGGTTGTGCCTGAACCCCTCACCGTGACACGAGTTGGTATGTCTGAGCGGCTTGACCGGATCCCCCTGGTGTGGCCAGCCTGAGCCGACGCCAGAACCCCAGAAGGTGACCAACACCGCGCCATCCCGGTCATTGTCCAAGGAATTGCCCCATGCCTCCATCCTCCGTGAACCCGCCATCCGCCGATACGGGTGTTGATGTCGTTATCGTTGGCGCCGGTTTCTCCGGCCTGTATCTGTTGCACCGCTTACGCAAACAGGGCCTGTCCACGCGCTGCTTCGAACGCGGTGACGGGGTGGGTGGCACCTGGTACTGGAATCGCTACCCCGGGGCGCGCTGTGATGTGGAAAGCATGCAGTATTCCTATGGTTTTGATAACGAATTGCAACAGGAGTGGAACTGGCCCGAGAAATTCTCCGGTCATGCCGACATCCGCGCCTATGCCGACCATGTGACAGACCGTTTCGGACTTCGATCTCATATCGATTTTGAGACCGAGGTGCGCGCCGCGCATTATGACGAGGGGCCGCGCTTATGGCGGATCCAAACCAGTACGGGAGAGAAGATCACCGCCAGGCACTTCGTGATGGCCGGCGGCTGCATCTCGACGGCCCAGATCCCCAATTTTGAAGGCCTGGCCGATTACACCGGTAAGACCTATCACACCGGGCGCTGGCCGCATGAGGCCGTGAGCTTCGCGGGTTTGCGGGTGGCGGTCATCGGCACCGGCTCGTCCGCGATTCAGGCGATCCCGGTGATTGCGCAAGAGGCCGCGCATCTGACGGTGTTCCAGCGGCAGGCGAATTTCACCATCCCGTCCCGCAACCATCCGATGACCGCGGATTATGCCGATACCTGGAAAAACGGTTATGCCGAGAAGCGCCATGAAATGCGCTATATGCCGAACGGTGTGCTGCGCGAACTCAATGACAAATCGGCGCTGGAGGTCACGGAGGCGGAGCGGCTCGCCACCTATGAGGAAAGATGGCGTATCGGCGGCTCCGGCTTCCTTGGCGCGTTCAACGACATCATGACGAACCGTGAAGCCAATGATACGATGGCGGAATTTGTCCGTAACAAAATCCGCCAGACGGTGAAAGATCCGGTGACGGCGGAAGTGCTCTGCCCGAAGACCCATCCCATCGGCACCAAACGCCTGTGTGTCGATACCGGTTATTTCGAGACCTATAATCGCGACAACGTCGAACTGGTGGACATCAGCCAGACGCCGATCGATCGGCTGACGGGGAACGGCCTGACGGTGAACGGGCGCGATTTCACATTTGACGCGATCGTCTTCGCGACCGGCTTCGACGCCATGACCGGAACCTTGTTCAATGTGGATATCCGCGGCCGCGGCGGCCTGGAGCTGAAGACCAAATGGGCAGCCGGCCCGCGCACCTATCTCGGTTTGATGACCGAGCGTTTCCCGAATCTGTTCATGATCACCGGACCTGGCAGTCCTTCGGTGAAGAGCAATATGATCACCTCGATCGAGCAACATGTCGATCTGGTGGCCGACACCATCATCCATATGCGCGATCGCGGCCTCGCGGTCATCGAGCCGGAGCGCGCGGCCGAGGACGAATGGGTCGATCACGTCCAGGAAGTCGCCTATAAGACATTGTTTCCGCAGGCGAACTCCTGGTACATGGGTGCGAACATTCCAGGCAAGCCGCGCCTGTTCATGCCCTATATCGCCGGGGTCGGCCGATACCGCAGGATTTGTGAAGACGTGGTCGGGGAAGGCTACAAGGGCTTTCGCTTTGAAGCCGAACAGGCGATGGCCGCGAATTAGCCGCCTTTGCTGTTAACCCTTGGGCTGTTAACCCATGGGCTGTTAACCCATGGTGTCTCCCCCTCCCCTTGAGGGAGGGGGAGAGGCAACTGCAACGGCGCTTGATATTACGCCCCGGCATCCTCCTTGATCATCACGGCCGCCTTTTCCCCGATCATGATCGTGGGCGCATTCGTGTTCCCCGTCGTCAGCGTCGGCATGATCGACGCATCGGCCACGCGCAGCCCGGCGATCCCATGCACCCGCAGACGGGAGTCCACCACCGCCGCCGGACCCTCACCCATGCGGCAGGTGCCGACGGGGTGGTAGATGGTGTTGCCGAAATCCTTGAAATACTGGGTTAACGCGGCATCGGACTGCACGTCCGGGCCGGGCACCGTCTCCACCACGCTATGGGCGGCGATGGCGGGGGCGGCGAATATCTGGCGCGTCAGGCGCATGCCGGCCAGCAGGACCTGAATATCCGCGGGGTCCGACAGATAGTTCGGCGTGATCGCCGCCTTCTCAAACGGATCGGCCGAACGCGCCATGATCGTGCCGCGGCTGTCCGGGCGGACGGGGCAGATGGCGACGGTCATGCCGTCGTCCTGCTCCAGCGCCAGGAATTTGGCGGGATCGTAGCTCGCGGGGGTGAACAGCAGCTGTAGATCGGGGCTCGCCAGTTCGGGGCGGGATTTGGTGAAGACCTGCGCGGTGGTGATCCCGAATGTCAGCGCGCCATTGCCGGCAAGGAAGAACCGCGCCACCTCGCGGGCCAGCCGCACCCCGCGCGACAGCTTGTTGATCGAGATCGAATCCTTCACCCGATGCGACACCCGCGCCACGTAATGGTCCTGCAGGTTCCCCCCCACCCCACGCAGGTCGTGTACCACCGGCACGCCGATGGATTGCAGGTGCGCCGCCGGGCCAACGCCCGAAATTTGCAACAGATGCGGGGAGTTGATGGCGCCGCCGGAGAGAATGACCTCTCGCCCCGCCCGCAATTCGACATCGCGGCCGCGCTGGCGGAAGGCGACGCCGACACAGCGTTTGCCCTCGAACAGCAGCTTCGTGGCGACCGCCTCGGTCTCGACCCGCAGATTGGGGCGGCCTTGCGCTTCCTTCAGGAAGGTCTGGGCGGTGGAGCCGCGCCATTGGCCTTTGCGGGTCATCTGGGAGTAGCCGACACCCTCTGCCTGGCGCCCGTTCAGGTCCTTGCTGAAGGGGAAGCCGGCCTGTTGCGCGCCCTCGATGAAGCGGTGCGTCAGCGGCAGGATGGTGCGGTAATCCTCGACCTTCAGCGGGCCGTCAGTGCCGCGGTATTCGGCGTCGTCGCCTTGTTTGTAGGTTTCGGACTTGCGGAATAGCGGCAGGACGTCGTCGAAGCTCCAGCCGCGGCAGCCCATCTGCGCCCAGCCGTCGAAATCGGCGGGATTGCCGCGGACATAGAGCATCCCGTTGATGGATGACGATCCGCCGAGGGTCTTGCCGCGTGGCCAGTGGATACGCCGCCCGCCGCTGCCCTCGGTGGGTTCGGAGGAATAATTCCAGTTCACCACCGGGTGGTAGAGCAGCTTGAGGACGCCGGCGGGGATGTGGATCCAGGGGTTGGTGTCCTTGGGCCCGGCCTCCAGCAGCACCACCTTGGCGCCGGTTTCCGACAGCCGGGCGGCAACGACGCAGCCGGCGGAACCGGCCCCGACCACGATGTAATCGGCGTCCATCGGTCAGACCTCGATGCCGCGCACGAATTTCGCCTTGGCGGTGCAGGCCGACAGCAGGAACGACAGATCGGTGCCGGTCGAGACATAGCGCGCGCCCATCTTGACGAACTGCGTCATCAGATCGTCGCGGGAGGCCAGGCCGCCAACGCCAACATGCTTGCCGACTTTGTTCGCGGCGGCGATGCAACGCTCGAACGCGGCTTTCAGGCGGGGATGGTCGTACTGGCCGACGATGCCCATTTCGCCGCAGAGGTCGTTGCTGCCAATCAGCAACATATCGACGCCTTCGGTGGCGATGATTTCCTCCACATTTTCCAGGGCGGCGAGGGTTTCCATCATCACCACCAATGACGTGGCGTCGTTCATCGCGGCCTGGGTCTCGGTGATCGGGAAGCTGCGATAGTGGTATTGCGACAGCGCCCCGCCGGAGGAGCGGTGACCGATGGGCGGGAATTTCACCAGTTCGACCATTTCGCGCGCCTCGGCCGCGGAACGGATGTGTGGCGTAATGACGCCCATGGCGCCGCCGTCGAGCACGCGGCAGATATATTCCGGGGTATTGGCGGGCACGCGCACCAGGGGGGTAATGCCGATCTGCTGGGCGGATTGGCAGATTTGGCAGACGGCGTCGATGGAGAGGGTGTTGTGCTCCATATCGACATAGATCGTATCGAACCCGGCGGTCTGGGCGACGCGGGCGATTTCGATGGTGCGGGAATAGCGCACGGTCATGGAGGCGACGACCTCGTTACGGGCCAGCTTTTCCTTCATGTGGTTGCGCAGGATGGAGCGGAGCTCGGACATGGGTGTTTCCTTTGGATTGATTGGAGGAGTTTGTTTCTGCTCCCCCTTGAGGGAGGGGGTTTGGGGTAGGGGGCGATCCACATCCGGCCCGTGCCGTTCCACCCCTCCCCCCAACCCCCTCCCTCAAGGGGAGGGGGCGTATTAATGCCAACGCCGAAGCTGAAGTCCTATCACGACGCGATCCTTAACCCCGCGCCGCCTTCGCCGCCGATATGGTTGCGGAGCGCCGATAGTGCCGCGACGATGGAGGGAATAGCGCGGGGCGGGCGGCCCACCGCCACCCGTTCCGGGGTTTGCAGGAACCAGCGCACCGGCCGCAGATCCGGGTCTGCCGCGGCGAGCGTGAAAGCGCCCTCCGCCGTGACGATGGCAACGTCGTCATCGCCCACCACGACCTGCCCCTCGACCGCCCAAAGCTTCAGGCACTCGCGCAGCAGGTCGCGTTGTTCGGCTAACGTCAAAGTTGCGGGCCGTTGAACATCTCGGCCGCGACCTTGCGGTGCTGCCATTTGCCGTCGTCGAGGTTGCCTTTGAACACGCCGTTCTCCACCACGACCTTGCCGCGCAGCAGGGTCATGCAGGGCCAGGCCTCCATCTTGCGGCCTTCCCAGGGGGTGTAGTCGGCCTCGTGCAGTTCGGACGCGGTGACGACGCGCTTGTCGTTGG